>NZ_JAASHD010000019.1:0-70199 GCF_019734375.1 Clostridium sp. K04 | reverse complement strand
CCTTTCTTTAAACAGAAAGCTAATAAATTCAAAGCTAGTTTAAACTTACAATCTGACGATTGGCACGCTGATGAAACGGTAGTATTTATTAACGGTGAAAGATACTATCTATGGTTAGCTATTGATTCTGAAACTAGATTTATTCTAGCATTTCATCTAACTAAGTCTAGAAGTTCTGATTCTGCTTATATCTTAATAAATGAGGCCAAAACTTGTGGTGAACCAACTTACTTTATAACCGATAGATTACCTTCGTATAATGAAGCTGCTGCTACAGTATTGCCAAATACTGAACATTTACCTGTAGCTCCAATGTCTAGTGACGTAAATAATAACTTAATAGAATCATTTAACAAGACATTTAAAGCTTGGTATAAAGCTAAAAAAGGTTTTAACTCTTTTGAAAAGGCGAATAACTTAATATATTTATTTATCTTTCACTATAATTTTATTAGATCACATGGCTCATTAAATAACTGTACTCCAGCAGAAGTTGCTGGCTTCGCTAGCGATAGCTTTGCTAAAAACTCTTGGTTTTCAGCAGCTTAATTAAATTTAATACCTTTATTTAACCTGCAAAAATCAATTTTATTGTAGGTTTGTTTACCATACAATAAAAAATTCAAACTTATATAATTTTCAAAGAGCGAGCAATTCTATGAAAAATCAAGCTATTTTTTCATATCAACTTAACAGATTCTATTTTTTTATTTCCATCAGTAAATTAATATATTATACAATTATAGCATATTATTCTATAATTTCCCATTATTTAAGTGTTAATTATTTATAAACACTGTTATTAACTCTATTTAATAGGCAATAATTAATAATAACTATATTTTTTATTGGAGAAATTTAATGAAAAAACGTAAACTATTTATTTTAAATTTAATTCTAGTTTTTATTATTTGTTCTCTTAATTATTTTCAACTATACTCAAACTCATCCTTAAATAATGAAATGATTATTCATTATATAGATGTTGGCCAAGGTGATTGTATATTAATTCAAGTTAACGAAAAAAATTTATTAATTGACTCTGGTTCATCTAGCAACCGAAATGAATTATTGAATTATTTAACTAAATTAAAGATAAAAAAATTTGATTACATTATTGCCACACATCCTCATGAAGATCATATAGGTAATATGGATACAATTATAAAAAGATTCGATGTTGATAAATTTTATTCTCCTAAAGTAACTCATCCCTCTATCTGCTTCGAAAATATGGTAAATGCATTAATAGATAAATCTCTAAAAATTAATATTTTAGCAAAAGATGCAAGTAAGATAAACCTTGGTGAAAATACTAACGTAGAGATATTTTCACCATTGAAAAATATGATTAGTGATAATTATAATGATTATTCTTCAGTTATTAAATTAACGTTTCACAATAATTCTTTCTTATTTACAGGAGATGCTGAAGTTTACACTGAAAATCAACTTCTCTCTGATAATATAGATTTAAAATCTGATATAATTAAAATAGGTCATCATGGTTCTAAAACTTCTACCTCTTATAATTTTTTACATGAAGTTAATCCATCCTTTGCAATAATTTCTGTAGGTGAAAATAATACATATGACCACCCTAGCATGGATACCCTATTAAATCTTGAACTAATGAATATACAAACTTATAGAACAGATTTAAATGGTACAATAATAGTTACTTCAAATGGTAATACTATATCTATAGACTCATTAAAAGACTAATTTCTCCTATAAATGATAGATGCTCCTAATTTCTTAGGAGCATCTATCATTTAAGGATTATTTCCTTAAATCAATAATATAAAATTATATTCTTAATTTATAATATATTTTCTTCTGGAGAACTTTCTTCTTTCTCTTCTATATTGTCATCAATATCTTGATTTTCAATTACTTTTTCTACAGTTTTATCATCTTTTAATTCAAATATTTCTTCATCACTATGTTCTTCATTATATATATCATTTTCATCTAATTTTATATCAACATTTTCCTCTTTTATATTAATATTTTCTTCATCTTCACTTTCAACATTAATATATTTTTTCCAATTAACAAATATTTTATATAAATTAACTACATCTTGTTCATTATACTGTAATATAGTTTCAATTTTTTCTTTAGGCATTCTTTCAATATATTCTTTATCTTTAAGAACCTTATGAAAAGTTTTAGCTAAATTTGACCCGCTTATTACATCGCCTTCTCTATAAATTTCAAATATTTTTTCTAATTTTTTTAATCCAATTGATGTGTTCATATCTTTTTCGTATTCTTTTTGAATATCAACTGATTTAAATTCCTTGTCAAAATCAAAATAAATATTATATTTATTAAATAAGTATTTTATTACTGTAAAATCATTATTTCCAGAAAATGTAACTATAGTTTTTTTACCTGCTTTTTTCATACGTATAAAATATCTCTTTGCAAGCAATAAAATTTCTACAACTTCATTTTTATTTTCAATCATATATTGAGTTACATAAATTTTATTATCTGCTTTATTGTATACACATGCTCCAAAGACTCCTATACATTTTGGTTTTTTATATACGTAATGTTCTAAATCAAAATAAATACTTTCTTCTGGCTTACAACTTCCCTCCTTACATTCCAACATTCTTTCAAGTCTATATTCTTCTACATCCACAATATTCTCTCGAATAATCACACAATATCACTCTTTCCTCGATAAATTTTATCTCCTGTATTAATTTTTTTACTATTGCTTATATCTTTTTATTATATCATGTTATTACTGTAGTGAATACTATTTGAGCTTCATACTTTTTTCAAAATTTACTGGAAATTATTTTTATCATCCCCTTATGCTTGACCCACTATACATTTTTTGTTATTATAAATGTATAAAAAACGTGAGAATGATTTTCAATTTGAGGTGAATTTTATGTGCATTTGTGATTTAAAACTTGGAGAAAAAGCAACAATCCATGCTATAAGTGGAAATGATAAACTTTCTAAGAGGCTTTCAGCTTTAGGATTAATTCAAGGAACAGAAATTGAATTAAAAAGAGTTGCTCCATTAGGCGATCCACTAATTGTAAATTTGAGAGGATTTGATTTAGCAATCCGTAAAAAAGATGCTAAAAATATATTATTAACAGCTTAAGTATAAAGGGAGATGACAAAATGAAGAATATAGCTTTACTTGGTAATCCTAATGTAGGCAAAACTACGTTATTCAATAGTTTAACTGGTTCTAATCAAAGAGTTGGAAACTGGGCTGGTGTTACTGTTGATAAAAAAGAAGGATTCTTTGGAGATTTTGCTATAGTAGACTTACCTGGTATATATGCTATGGATACCTACTCTAATGAAGAAAAAATATCAAAAGAATTTCTAGAAAATGAAAAAGTTGACTTAATTTTAAACATTATTGATGCTTCTAACATTGATAGAAATTTATATTTAACTATGCAGTTAAAACAATTTAAAAAACCTATTGTTTTAGCAGTTAACATGATTGACGTAGCAGAGAAAAAAGGTATAAACATAGATTATAAAAAACTTGGAGAATTATTAAATGTTATTGTAGTTCCTATTCAAGCTTCAAAAGAAATGGGAATAGATGATATTAAGACAGCTCTAAGTACTATTGATTACAAAAAAATTGATACTCTTAACTATTCTTTTTCAGATGAAAAAGAAACTTATGATTACATAGAAAGCATATTAAGTAAATGCACAAAAAAATCTAATACTTCTAAGAAGCCTATTAAAGAAAAGTTAGATAATATTATGTTAAATCCATGGCTTGCTTATCCTATATTCTTTGCAATAATGGCATTAACATTTCAAGTTACATTTGCTTGGATTGGACAACCTATTTCAGATTTACTTGATTCATTATTAAATGATTCATTAGTTCCAATAATAGAAGGCTTAATTAATACTACTTCCCCTTGGTTTCAATCACTTATCATTGATGGTATAATTGGTGGAGTTGGTGGAATATTAGTTCTTTTACCTATTATTTTATCTTTATTTGCATGTATAACAGTATTAGAAGATAGTGGATATATGGCAAGAGTTGCATTTATAATGGATAAGATTATGAGAAAAATGGGGTTATCAGGCAAAGCATTTATCCCTATGATTGTTGGCTTTGGATGTTCTGTTCCTGCAATTATGACAGCAAGAACATTGGAAAGCGAAAAAGATAGAAAATTAACAGCATTATTAATACCACTTATGAGCTGTAATGCAAGATTACCTGTTTATAGTATATTTGCAGCCGTATTTTTCCCTAAATACGTTGGATTAGTAGTTGCTTCACTATACTTCTTAGGTATTGTTTTAGCATTCATACTTGGTGTTATTTTTAAACATACAATATTTAAAAATGAAGAAGAACCTCTACTTATTGAATTGCCAGAATATAAATTACCATCACTAAGGAATTTACTTAATCAACTTTATGAAAAGAGTAAAAGCTTTATAATAAAAGCTGGTACATTAATATTTGCAATGAGCATAGTTTTATGGTTCTTATCAAACTTTAATTTTACTGGAATGACAGATGTTAATAATAGCATATTGTCTTCAATTGGAGGATTTATTGCTCCAATATTTAAACCACTTGGCTTTGGTAACTGGCAAGCATCAGTGTCACTATTAACAGGTTTAATTGCTAAAGAGACAGTTGTTTCTTCTATGGGTGTAATATTTGGAGGAAATCTTCAAACACTTCTTCCTCTTCATTTTACAGCACTTTCAGCTTTATCATTTATGGTATTTGTATTACTTTACACACCATGTATAACAGTTGTTGGTACTATGAAAAAGGAATTTGGCACTAAGATGACATTATTCTCTGTAGCTTATCAATTAATTTTGGCTTGGATAGTTTCATTCTTAGTATTTAATATCGGTTCATTATTTTTTTAAACTGATTCTATAAAGAAGGTGAATTTATTTGGAAATAATAATAACTGCAATTTTAGTTATTGCTTCTGGATATATAATTTTTAAAAATATAAAAAAATCATCTAAAGGTAATTGTAACTGCGGAAGCTGTTCATCAAATTGCTCTAGTTGTAAAAAGTAAGAGTAGCGAGAATTCTCGCTACTCTTCTTTTTTTGTATTTTTACATTTCTCTTTTTTAACATTCATCTTTTTATGATCATAATCAGTTAATTCATCTATAATATCTTTATTTTTGTCTAAAAGTTTTCCATAATATATTTTTATTGTTGCAGCTGTAGGTGATGCTAAAAGCATTCCTAATGGCCCAAAGAATCCTCCACCTATAACTACTGAATATATAATCCAAAAAGGTCTAACCCCAACCTTATCTCCTATAAGTTTAGGATCTAAATACCAACCATCAAACATTTGCAATCCAAATAAAGTCAAAAAAACAATTATCCCTTTAGCTGGTGATACAAATACATTTATTAAAAACCCTATAATTTCTCCTACAAATGGTCCAAAATAAGGAATCATATTTGTTATCCCCACTAATATTGCTAATAAAATAGCATACTCAGATTTCACTATATTTAATAACACAAATGCCATAATTCCAATTATTAATGAATCAATTGCTTTTATTCCTATGTATGTACCTATCATTGAATTATACGTTTTAATGAACTCAACTATCTTTTCACTTTTTTCTTTTTTTATTACTAAATATAAAACTCTTTTACACTCAAATAATAATCGTTCTTTATCTATCAATATGTAAATTGCTACTAACAATCCAATAATAAATTTAACAATCACCGATGAAAATGTTACCATTTTCAATAATGATCCTTCAATAGCAGTCATTACAAGATTTCCTGCTTTATCAATATACATATCTATATTCACTTTTATACCAGCTGTATTTACAAACTTACTTACATCATCCTTTTCAAGTATATTATTAATAAAATCTTCTATTGATGATATATAACTAGGCACATTACTACCTATTTCTTTTATATTTTCTATTAAACCTGGTATACCATATACAGCCAATAAAATTATTGAACCCAATAATATTGCATACGTTAAAGTTATAGAAATGTTTCTACTTAATTTTACTCTTTTCTCGAAAAAACTGACTATTGGACTTAATATATAAGCAATAATTATCCCATAAACAAATACCATTGAAAGTGAAATAAATTTCCTTATAATATCAATAAGCATACCTATATTATCAATTAACTTAAATGCAAAAATTCCAACTATAATAGTAATTAATACAGCTATTATTAAACTCTTATATTTATTATTTTTAAAAATCAATTACTTTCTCTCCTCCTTTTTCCCTTAATAATATTATTATGTTAATTATATCAAATATACCATTATTTAAATATTGATATTTATAAAAAAAGAACCTTTATTCATCATTTAAGTTCTTTCTCAAATTTAAAACACTAATCAATATATATTCCTAGTAATCTTAATGCATTTTTTATTACTATATTCGTAGCTTTAATTAATTGTAATTTAGGTTTAATAAGTTTCTCATTCTCCAAGTCAAATATAGAATTTGAAATTTCATTAACTGAATCTGTTATCTTAATTATATATCTACTTATTATTGCTGGTTCTAATTCATCAGTAGCTGTTTGTATAAAATATTCATATACATCTAACAACTTTACTAATTCTAATCCTTCTTTAAAATTCAATTTGCTATAATTACAGTTACAATTTAAATTCTCAAACTTTAACAACATACTTTTTAATTTAATATATGAATATATAATATATGCACCCGTTTTATATTCAGTTGAAAATATTTTATTAAAATCTATTATTTTATTTCCTATTCTATAATCACTTAAATAAGTAAATACTAGTGCACTTTGTAATATAGCTTTTAATAATCCTTTATCTTTTTTTAATTCTATATGATTTTCCATTATTTCGTTACAACTATTACTTAGTAACTCATTAAAATTTAAATATTTTTCATTCTTAATAAATGTATCACTTTTAGCAAATTTAACAAGCCCAAGTTTTACATGTTCACATTGTTTAACCCACTCATAATCTAATAATTCTAACACTTTAAATTTCTGATTTACATTCACTTTTTCCGAATTACTGGATATATATAAATATTTATAAAAGTTATATTTACTATTTATGTGCAATAAATCTGCTATCTTTAATACTTTTTTATCTATTTTATATTCATTACTCACTATATATGGAGGCATATTATAATTTTCAAGATTTACTACATAAGTTTCATTAAATTTTATTAATAAATTCTTTTTTCTTAATTTCGATATTAACTCATTATAATATAAATCCACTTCATAATTGAAAAAAGTATTTTCATAATCAAACTGAGTTAAAATTAATTTATCAACTTCACTCCAGATTTTACTTATATTATTAATATCTATTACCTTAAAACCTCTATTTCTAAATAAATTGCATAATGAATTGCCAACTACAATAGTAAAAGGATTACTTATATCAAAACATCCTGATTTTTTACAAAATAAGTGTTCAATACAAATAATTTTCCCTTCTCCCATACAACTGTATCCAAACGCTTCTCCTTGCTGTATAACACGCTCTAATGTATTCCTAATATAAATCCCTTTATTAAGAAAAAAATTCAGGTATGGTCCTAAATTCTCTATTTTTTCAAAGATATCATCTTTTATTTGTTTTTTTAATTCTTTAGCAATTAAGTTAGGAGGTTTTTTTAATATTTTACTTAAGTGAAAGCACGGCAATGAATAGTCTCCATTTTCATATTTTACTGGAACCTCCAACATACTTTCTATTTCTTCAATAGATAAATTAATATACTCATTTATTTTTTTTGCTATATATATCTTATAATCCATATTATCTTCTCCCATGTACATAATATTTTAGGTATTAAAAATATTTTTTGTCAACTCCCCTTTATTTTTATATAGTTTTTATATAAGATAGAATTATATAAAGTATTTTGATAGGAATGATTAAATATGATTAGAGTAGGTGTAATACACATAGGTTCTAGTAAAATTAGATTGATATTAGCTGAAGTAGAAGAAATGGGCTATTTTAAAGTTATTGATGAATTGAAAACTCCATTTAAAATCTGTTATGAATTATCAAAGGAATGTATTTTATGCTCAGAAAAGTTAAATTATATATTATCTACAATAAAAACATATAAATCTCTTTGCGAAGCTTCTGGCGCAAAAGAAATTTTTGCAATAACAACTAGCTTCTTTCATGATTTAAAAGATAGTGAATCTATTGTTTCTATGATTAAACTAAATCTTAACTTAGATTTAAAAATACTATCACAAGAAGAAGAAATTAAATTCACTGTGTTAGCAGTAAATAGAAGCATGAAATTAAACAATTCACTTATTGTAGAAATAACTGGCACATCAACTAATTTAATTGATATCAAAGATGGTAAAATAAATAACTTTACTATTCTTCCTTTTGGTGGAATAAATTTAGCATATACTTTTAATATTAATGATAGAATTTTAAATACTAATTTAGATGTTTCATCTTCATATGTAAAAGATAAATTAGATGATATCTCTTGGCTAAATGATAATTATGAATCAATAATATTCCTAGGTGATTTAGCTAAAACCATAGTTAAAATGGATAAATTTAAAACTCATTATCCTTTAGAAATAATCAATAATTACGAAATTACTCCTGTAGGAATACATGAAATTTATAATACAATAAAATGCAAAGACTTAAAATTACGTAGAAAAATAGATGGAATTGATCTAGATATGGTTGATAGCATGTTTAGCTCTTTACTAATCCTAAATGAATTAGTAAAAAAGGTTTCACCTGAAGTTATTAGAATTTGTAATAATACTATAAGAGAAGGTATTCTTTATGATTATCTTTATAAAAATTATAATGTTATGGATGATATTTTAGATTATAGTATATATGGTATTTTAAATTCTCTAAATGCTAATATTCCTCATGCTGAACAAGTGTATTTTATATCTGCTCAATTGTTTGAAGAATTAAAACCTCTTCACAGATTAGATGATAAATATTTAAATATATTAAAAGCAGGTTCAATGCTTCATGATTGTGGTACTAGTATAAACTATCAAAATCATCATAAGCATTCATTTTATATAATTTTAAATTCCTTAATTAATGAGTTAACTCATAAAGAACATTTAATGAGTGCAGCCGTTGCAGCTTCGCATAGATTTAACGACTATCATTTACCTTTAGCTCAGTTTTCTTATTTAATTAACAAATTAGATATTGATATAATTAATAAATTAGGTGCTTTAGTTAAAATTGCTGAAGGTCTAGATAGAAGTTTAGTTGGTGTTGTTAAAAAGTTAAATGTTTATTATGATGATGAAAAAGTAATAATTACTGTATCATCGCCTTCTAACTTAGATGTTGAAATTCATCAAGCTTTGAGAGGAAAGAATTTCTTTAAAGAAATATATCATAGAGATTTATTTATAGAAAAAGAAAGGTGGCAAAATTAATTGCCACCTTTTTTATTACATTCCAAAAATTAATTTAGCTATAGTATAGAAAAAGTTATAAATTAAGTTAACTGGAATTGATAATATAGTTCCACCAGCAAAAATAATTAATATAAGTATTAAAAATTGATATTGATATATCTTATCTGAAACCTTATAAAATGTTTTTGGCCATATATCTCTAAATATTTCAAACCCAGCTAATCCTGGTAATGGTAATAAATTAAATACAAATAAACTTATGTTTATTGAAGTTATAAACTTTAACATATAAAATAATATAAAGAATATTGTTTCAGGTAATATACTTGATAAAAACTTTGATGTAAATACAAGTAAAATTATACCTATAAAACCTACGAATAAATTTGCTAAAGGTGCTGCAATAGAAACCTTTATAGCATCTTTATACCCCCTTTTATATGCACTAGGATTCGTATTTAATGGTTTAGTCCATCCGAATCCAGCTATTAAAATCATTATAAACCCTATTAAATCTATATGTGCTGCTGGATTTAAAGTTAATCTTCCTTGAAATCTAGGTGTTTTATCACCTAATTTATCTGCAACCAAAGCTTTTGCATATCCTTGTGCAGTAAAAGCTATTAATATAGCCGGAATTTTTAAAATAAGGTAAAGTAATTGCATTCTAAATGAGCTCATCTTTCCTCTCCTTTCATTTCTTTTAAAAACATTATATCACATATTATGGTACATAATATCTTATTTAAAATAATTTAATAAAATAAAAGCGATGAACTAAATTCATCGCTTTATCTTCTACTATTCAGCTGGTTTTACTTCATTTGGATTAGTTTCTTGTTCACCTATATCCTCACTTGGTGTTGTTTCTGGCTTTTGTTCTTCTGTTGGTGGTGGTGTTGTTGGAGGTGTTACTTCCTCTTTCTTTTCATCACTTACTGGTGGTGTTGTTGGAGGTGTTACTTCCTCTTTCTTTTCATCACTTACTGGTGGCGTTGTTGGTGTTCCCCCAGTACTTCCACCTTGATTACTATTATTAGATGCTGGTGGTTCAGTAACATCTACACTATTTTCTTCATAGTCTTCAGGATTTATATTATGTCTATCATTATAATCACTTTCTTCTGCTTTGTAATCTGACATTGCTTCATTAAAAGAATCATAATCATATGTTGATGAATCTGGTATTTTATTTTCAAAAACAAATTCTCTTAAGTATTTTGCATTTTGCTCCGTATCCATTAAAAATACCCAACCTAAATTTTTATATAATCTTCCATCTGCTAATTCTGGTATAGGTATTTGTAATTGTTCTATTTCTAAAGCCGGGAATTTATAAATAGTATAAGCCATATTTAATGCTTCTATTGGATCAATATTGGTTTTAATATAATCAAGCATGCTATTCATAATTCCTAAATACTTACTTGGTTTTGTTTCTTTTAACTTTTCTGCAACTTTTATTAAAACCTCTCTTTGTCTATCGGTTCTAGCATATTCATCTCCAACACCTTTTCTTATTCTTGCATATGATAGTGCTTGTTTACCATTTAAAATCTGTACTCCTGCTTCAGTTACTGGACAATCATTTCCACCAGTAGATTCTCCAATATATTTATTTAACTCCTCAAGCATATAATCTTCAACATCAAATTCTAATCCTCCCATTTGATCGATTATAGCTTCAAATCCCCAAAAGTTAATAATAATATATTTATCTAAATTTATTCCATATGTATTTCTAATAGTTTCTATTAGTAACTCTGGTCCACCATATGCTAAAGCTGCATTTAATTTTCCTTCGCCATGTCCAGGTATATTTACTAATGTATCTCTAAATAATGATGTTAATCTTATATTTTTATTGTTATTATCTAATGTTGCTATAATAATTGAATCCGCTCTTGCAGCTTCATCTAACGTTCTTGCATCTGTTCCAAGTAATAAAACATTTGTTATACCATCAACTTCTTGGTAGTCAATATCGCTTGTTATTTCTGATGGATTTAACCCTGAATATATTCTACTCCTTATATAAAGATATCCAGAAGCTAACATACCGATTATTAATGCAAAAACAACTACAGTCGATAATATTATTTTCTTTTTTGTAGACCATCTTTTTTTACTAGAACGCTTTTTTCTATTTTTATTTTGTTCATTCATAGCTGTGCCATCCCTTCGAAAATGTTTATTCATTTTTTTAAGTTAAATATTGCATTATTATTATTTTCTAAATGTAGTTTATACAACTTACATTATATAATTATAAAATAATAAATATAATAATACCACAATTTCTTTCAAAGTTTTATTAAATTTTTAGAGATTTAGAATTTTTTTCAAAAAAGTGGTATATATTGCACATTAAAGTTGTATCTAGTCTTTTTTATTCTTTTTATATATTATTTTGTAGTTTATTACTTATATACTTTAATTATTTTAACATTATTCTACTTGTTTTGGATAAACTATTATTAAAGAAAATATTATTTATTGAATATTTTAAAATAAAAAAATTTTAATATTTACTTATATATCTTAAAGTATTATTATAAGTAATGTGAAAAATTAATAGATTTGGAGGTCTTTTTATGAATATAAGTATTATTGGAATGCCTCTTTTTTATGGTTGTGATAAACCTGGAGTAGAAAAGGGCCCTGAAGAGTTAAGAAAAAACAACCTCATTGATATATTTGAAAAGAATCATAATGTTTATGATTTAGGAGATATAGAAGTTGAAAAAGTTAGCGAAAAAGAAAAATATAAAGGTGATTTAAAATTAAAATATTTAACACAAGTTGTTAATGCAAATAATGGACTAGCTTCTAAAGTTTTAGAAGCATTAGAAAATGATACCTTCCCATTTATAGTTGGTGGAGATCATTCTTTAGCTTTAGGATCACTTGCTGGTGCAAGTAAATATTTTGGAGATGATTTAGCAGTAATTTGGATAGATGCTCATGGAGACATTAATACAGACAAGACCTCACCTTCAGGAAATATTCATGGTATGCCTTTAGCTGCTTCAATGGGTTATGGTTATGAAAAATTAACTTCAATTTTCTTTGATAAAGCTAAAATCAAACCAGAAAATGTTTTTATTTTGGCTTGTCGTGATTTAGACAAAGGTGAAGTAGATTTAATAAATGAATTAAATATGCATGTATGGACTAATGAACAAATCAATAACTTAGGTACAAAAGAAGTATTAAATCAATTATTATCATTAATTAAAGAAAAGAATATAAAAAATATTCATCTCTCTTATGATATTGATTGTTTAGATCCTGATTATGTTCCTGGGACAGGAACTCCTGTAAGCGATGGATTAAGTTATTCACAAAGTAAAGAACTTCTTCAAGGAATTATGAGTACAAGCTTAGTAAGTTCTATGGATTTTGTAGAATATAATCCTGATTTAGATAAAAATAATAAAACAAAAGAAACATGTGTTGAATTACTAAAGTTAATCTCAAGTGAATTGAATTAATAAAAATGCTTTTTACTTTCAAGTAAGTAAAAAGCATTTTTTTATGAAAAATTGTTAATTAACATAACTTATGATATTATAAAATCAATAAAAATATTTTTGGAGGCACAGATGAAACTTTTATTTTTTGATACTGAAACAACTAGTGTAAGACCTGGCCATATATGTCAGTTAAGTTATATAACAGTTGATACTTCAACTAAACCCCAAACTACAACAGGGAAAAATTTCTTCTTTACAGTGGATGAAATGGATCCGGCAGCCGAAGAAGTTCATGGTTTTTCATTAGAAAAATTGTATGAATTATCAAATGGTTTAGAATTTCTTGAACAAATTCAAGATTTTATGTCTGACTTCTTTGATGCTGATTTTGTAATTGGTCATAATGTTCAGTTTGATGTTAAATTCTTAAAGCACGAAGTTAATTCTCTATATGAAGCTGGTATGATTGATTGTTCTTGGGAACCTAAAAAGACATTTTGTACTATGGCTTACTATAAAAACATTTGTCAAATTCCTTCTCCAAGTGGCAATGGCATAAAAAACCCTAAGCTTTCTGAAGTAATAAACTTCTTAGGAATCTCTGACGATACTATTGCAAAAAAAGCTAATGAATTATTCCAAGGTAGTGGGAATTATCATGATGCAAGATTTGATACTGCTGCCGTTTATCTTTTAGTTATAGAAGGTATGAAAAAGAAATATATTAAACCTGGATTTTTTTCTAGTCAACTTTAATTATAAACCTAAAAAGAGGATGTTAATTAAAACATCCTCTTTTATACATATTTTTTATATATCTAATAACTTGTATAGTTCTTTACATTTTTCTTTGTCCATTGCTGGAGTTCCCTCTAATCTATACTTTATTCCCATAGTTTCATACTTATTTACTCCTAATAAGTGATATGGTAATAATTCAACTTTTTCTACGTTATTTAAAGTTTTTATAAACTTACCTAATTCAGTAATATATTCTTCATTATCTGTTAAACCTGGAACAACTACTTGTCTTATCCATAATTTAGTATCACATTTTTTACATGCCTCAAGGAATTTTAAACTTTCATCAATATTAATTCCTGTCATATACTTGTACCCTTCTGCTGTTAAATGCTTAACATCAAAAAGAACTAAATCTGTATATTTTAATATTTCTTCATAATTTCCAGCCCCTACACCTGAAGTATCTAAAGTTGTATGTATTCCTTTTTCTTTACATAGCTTTAAACATTCCTTTAAAAACTCTGGTTGTCTTAAAGGATCTCCACCTGAAAAAGTAACTCCACCACCTGATCTTTCAAAGTAAGATCTAAATCTAACTATTCTATTAACTAATTCTTCTGGTGTTAATTCTAAATTATCTTCACCTTTATCGCTCCATGTATCAGGGTTATGACAATATTGACATCTTAGTGCACATCCTTGCATAAATACTACAACTCTTATTCCTGGTCCATCCACAAGGCCCATTGTTTCTATTGAATGTATTCTTCCTTTTAGCATTATACTTCCTCCAATTTATCTATAAGTTATTAACCAATTAATTTTACTTATATCTTTTTATTTAATTATTAAATTTTTTCTTTCTTTCATTATACACCTTAACCTTATATTTGTTAATACTTCATCATAATCATTATTTATTCATAATAATTATTATTTGTTTAAAATAATAATTCACATAATAATTAATTTAATATTTATTTATTATATTAGTATTTTTTTTGCTTAGTTTACTCATTATAACTTTATATAGTATTAGTTAAAGTAATTATTGTACTATCACTACAATTCTTTTTTTAAAATTTTTTATTTAAATTCTACAATTCTTAGTTTTACTAAACTTTTAATGTATAAATGTTAAACTTATGTTTATTTCTTTTACTTTAACCCCTTATTTTAAAAGGAAAATTCAAAATTATATTTTTAACATTTTTTTTAAAAATTATTGATTTTTTGTTTATATGTCTATATAATAACATTGTTTGTTTAGTAATTTTAAACCTTTAGTTTAGTAATAGTTATTATCAAACAAAATGAAAGGCAAGGTGAAATTGTGCAAATTGGTGATAAAATTAAACGAATGAGAATTGAAAAAGGATTAACACAAGAAGAACTTGCTAATAGATGTGAATTATCTAAGGGATTTATATCTCAAGTAGAAAATGATTTAACTTCTCCCTCTATAGCAACACTAATAGACATTCTTGAAATACTAGGGACAAACCTAAAAGAATTTTTTAGTGACGATAAGGATGAAAAAATAACTTATACATACGAAGATATGTTTGAAACTGAAAATTCTGACTTGAAATATAAATTAATGTGGCTAGTTCCTAATGCACAAAAAAATGAAATGGAACCTATAATGATAACAATTGAATCTGGTGGGAAATATCTAGAAGAAGAACCTCATGAAGGCGAAGAATTTGGATATGTATTATCTGGAAGTATAACTCTACATTTAGGAGATAAATCTTATAAAGTCCGTAAAAACGAAAGTTTTTATTTTAAACCTAGAGCAAATCACTATATCAGTAATGATGGTAAAACTACAGCTAAGGTTATTTGGATTTCTACTCCCCCATCATTTTAGATAAATTTATATATACTCATTAGAAAAATGTGATAAGGTGTTTCCTTTTAATATTAAAGAAAGAGGTGTTTTTTTTGAGTCAAAATATTATAGAAATACAAGGTGTATCTAAAGTTTATGGTGATAATACTGTCTTAGATAATCTTTCGCTGAATATAAGAAAAAATGAATTTTTAACATTGCTTGGTCCTAGTGGCTGTGGTAAAACTACGACTCTTAAAATAATAGCAGGATTTGAAACTGCTGACAGTGGAAAGGTTGTCTTTGCCGGAAATGATATTTCTGATGTACCTCCTTACAAAAGACAATTAAATACAGTATTCCAAAAGTATGCTTTATTTCCTCATATGAATATTTATGAAAATATTGCTTTTGGTCTAAAAATTAAAAAACTACCTAAAAATGAAATTGATAAAAAAGTTCATGAAATGCTAAAAATGGTAGCATTAGAAGGTTTTGAAAAAAGATCTGTAGACTCACTTAGTGGTGGTCAGCAACAAAGAGTTGCAATTGCAAGAGCATTAGTTAATGAACCTCAAGTTCTTTTATTAGATGAGCCTCTTGGTGCATTAGACTTAAAGCTTAGAAAAGAAATGCAATTAGAACTTAAAAAAATTCAAAAAAGACTTGGTATTACTTTTATCTTTGTAACTCACGATCAGGAAGAAGCTCTTACTATGTCTGATACAATAGTTGTAATGAACAAGGGAAAAATACAACAAATGGGATCTCCTGAAGATATTTATAATGAACCAGCAAATGCTTTTGTTGCTGACTTTATTGGAGAAAGTAACATCTTAGATGGAATAATGCTTGAGGATTATAAAGTTAAATTTGCAGATACTATATTTAAATGTGTAGACAGTGGTTTTAATCCATCTGAGGACATTGACGTTGTAATTAGACCTGAAGATATAGAAATAACTACTGCCGATAAAGGAATGTTAACTGGTAAAGTTAACTCTGTTACCTTCAAAGGAGTTCATTACGAAATTGAAGTTATTACAGAAAATAATACTTGGATTATTCATAATATAAAAAGCGCAACTGTCGGAAACACTGTTGGTTTAATAATAGATCCAGAATCAATACATATAATGAGAAAGGTGAAAGACTATGAGAAAGAAAAATAATCAAAGTGCTTTACCTGCAGCACCTTATGTTGTGTGGAGTTCACTTTTTATTGTTATTCCACTATTAATAGTAGTATTTTTTGGTTTCACAATAAAATCTGGAGATAGTTATCATTTTTCACTAGAGAATTTTCAAAGATTAATGGACCCTAAATACTTAAAAGTTTTTGGAAGAAGTATTCTTTTAGCTGTAGAAGCTACTTTAGGTTGCCTTATTTTAGGTTATCCCGTTGCGTATTTAATTTCAAAAATGCGTGAAGGTAAAAGAAATATTTTAATTATGCTATTTATAATACCAATGTGGATGAATTTCTTATTAAGAACCTATGCTTGGCTACCTATTCTAGGTAAAAACGGATTAATTAATTCTCTTTTAGTTACCCTAGGCTTTGCACGCGCTAATCTTCTTTATAATGATTTTGCAGTTTTATTAGGTATGATTTATAACTTTTTACCATTTATGATTTTACCTATTTATACTGTATTAATAAAGATGGATACTGATTTAATTAATGCAGCTTCAGATTTAGGTGCAAGTAGAAAGGAAATTTTCACAAAAATAATTTTCCCTCTAAGTATGCCTGGAATAATTTCTGGTATTACTATGGTATTTATGCCTGCTGTTTCTACCTTTGTTATTTCAAGAATATTAGGTGGAGGCCAATACATGCTACTTGGTAATTTAATTGAAACTCAATATACTTCAATGGATGATTGGAACTTTGGATCTGCAATTGCAATTTTCATGATGATAATAATTTTAATATCTATGGCCTTCATGAATAAATTTGAAGGTACTGATGATAAATAATAAGGAGGACGTATATTATGGTTAAAAAGCTTGAATCTTTCATTAAAAGATTTTATCTACTAATTATTTTTGTGTTTTTATATACACCAATAGTTACCTTAATGATATTCTCCTTTAATGATTCAAAATCAACTGCAAAATGGAATGGATTCACATTAAGATGGTATAGTGAGCTTTTCCAAAACACAAGAATAATGGATGCATTAAAGTATACATTAATAATTGCTGTACTTGCTTCAATTATAGCAACTATAATTGGAACTTTAGCTGCAATAGGAATTCATAGAATGAAAGGTGTTCCTAAAAAAACACTACTAAATATAAATAATCTACCTGTATTAAATCCTGATATAGTTACAGGTATTTCACTTATGAGTTTATTTATTTTTATATTTCCTATTTTAAATAAAATAGGGATAAATGCTCAATTTGGATTTGGAACAATGCTTTTAGCACATATTACTTTTAATATTCCTTATGTAATATTATCAGTATTACCAAAATTAAAGCAATTACCTCATAATATAACTGAAGCAGCTTTAGATTTAGGTGCAACACCTGGTTATGCAATGTGGAAAATAATACTTCCTCAAATAAAGCCGGGGATATTTGCAGGATTATTAATGGCATTTACTATGTCTATTGATGATTTTGTAATAAGTTTCTTTACAACAGGTCCTGGAGTTACTAATCTTTCTATAGAAATATACTCCATGGCTAGAAAAGGTATCAATCCATCAATAAATGCATTATCAACTTTAATGTTTATTACAGTATTAATTTTATTATTAATTGTTAATAGAAAAGAATTTACTTCAAGGGGTGTGTAGATTGAAAAAATTAAAATCTTTAGTTGCATTAGCAGCTGCTGCAATATTAACTGCTTCTCTTTTCACTGGCTGTGGAAATAGTAATGTTGGTGAAAATGGAACAATAAATTTCTTTAATGTAGGAGACTATATTGATGAAGCTCTAATTAGAAAATTTGAAAAAGAAACTGGAATTAAAGTTAATTACTCAACTTATGATACTAATGAAATCATGTATCAAAAGGTAAAAACTAATCCTGGTACATACGACTTAGTAGTTCCTTCTGATTATATGATTGAAAAAATGATACAAGAAGATTTGCTAGAAACAATAGATTATAACAATATTCCTAACTATCAATATATAGGTGAAAATTATAAAAACTTATCTTACGATCCAACAAATGAATACTCTGTGCCATATATGTGGGGTACTATTGGTATTATCTATGACAGTTCTAGAATTACAGAACCTGTAACTAGTTGGGATATACTTTGGGATAGCAAATATAAAGATGAAGTATATATGTTTAATTCTTTAAGAGATTCTTTAGCTATAGCTTTAATTAAAGCTGGATATTCTATTAATTCAGATGTTCCTAGTGAAATAGATGCAGCTAAAGATGAATTATTAGAACAAAGAAAATTAACAAATCCTGTTTACGTTGTTGATGAAGTCAAAGATAATATGATTACAGGTGAAAAAATGCTTGCTGCTGTTTGGTCTGGAGATGCAATATATATAATGAATGAAAATCCTGACATGAAATATGTTATTCCAGAAGAAGGCTCAAATAAATGGGTTGATGCTTTATGTATTCCTAAGGATGCTCCTAATAAAGCTGGTGCTGAAGCATTTATCAACTTCTTATGCGATCCTGAAAACGCAAAAGAAAATGTTGATTATATAGGATATTCTACTCCTAATACTGCAGCATATGATTTACTTGATGATGAAACTAAAAATAATCCAGCTGCATATCCTTCTGATTCTATATTAGATAAATGTGTCTTATTTACTAATTTAAATCAAGAAACTTTAAAATTATACGAATCAGCATTTACTGAAGTGCTTTCTCAATAGTATTATAAAAAACAGAATTATATACATTCATAGTATATAATTCTGTTTTTTTATAAATATTATAATTTAAAATTATAAATAAACATATTATTAACATCAAAATCACATATGATATAATCTATAATAGATTATATTATTTTTAGGAGGATTTTATGGTTAGATATTACATAATAGTAGATGGTCGTGTCCAAGGTGTTGGATTTAGATTTTTTTGTACTATGACTGCAAGAAAGTATGATTTAACTGGTTGGGTAAGAAATATGGAAAATGGTATGGTTGAAATGGAAGTTCAAGGAGATGATTCTTCTATAACTAAATATATTAAAGATATAAAAAAAGGTAATAGGTTCATTAGAGTTGATGAACTTTACCAAAAGAAAATTGAAATTCTTCCAAATGAGCGTACATTTACAGAAAAATATTAATTATATTCACATAAAATAAGAGTTAAATGTTTATAAATCCTTAATCATTTAACTCTTTTATTAATATTACTATTTAACTTTATTATCATATTCCATTAAATTATATTTTTCTATTAATGCAATTAATTTATCTGCATAAACTGCTACCCCATCTGCATTTCTAACTGTACTATACCCTGCATTTTCTAATGCTTGCGCCTGTTCTTTATAATTCTTTCCTGAAAATAATCCTGATTCCGCATATCTTGAATTTTCATATAGAAATCTTCCATGATCTTCAATTGAATCTTCAATATTATCATACTTTCTAAAGTTAGCTATAGTAGTATCATTATAATTTTCACTTGTAGAGACTGTTGCAATGGCTCCGCTCCATCTAGAATCTGCTTTTATTCCAAATAAATTATTATGGGTAACTGCAAGGTCTGATTGCCCCCATCCTGATTCTAATATGGCTTGAGCTATAGTAATTGATGGTAAAATCCCATACTCCTCATAACTTTTAATAGCGCCATGAGATATTTTATTTAAAAATTCTATCTTATCATCATCCAAATTAACATTCAAATTTACCTCTACTACTTTTTCATTACTTATATCTGAATTTACATCTGCACTATTTTCCTCTTCAATACTATCGTTTATGTTATCATTTCCTGTTTCTTCACTTATATATCTTACATTTGTAACACTTTGAGAAATTTTAATTTTTATTGTACTAAATATAGTTACAATCATCAATGAAGATAAAATAATTATCATAGCAAATTTATAAAGCATAGTTTTCTTATCAGATAAAACATAACTATTTAAACCTCTGTATTTAATATTACTTTTCATCTTAAACTCTCCTATAATTTTAAAATACTCTTTAGTGGCTTCACTTTTCCATCTATATTTTAAAGCTACACCTTTGGATATTTATAAATCATATTTACCTCCTATACTTTATTTTACCTTTTTAAGTATATTTTTATTACTAAAGTAACCATAATTTTAAAAATACATATATAATAAAAAAATCTGTTATAGGCTAAATTTATAATCTAAAACCTATAACAGATTCAACTTTTTCATTATTCTATTTCATAAACTTTCTCTAAAGCATTACTTTGTTCCCTCTTAAATTCTTGAAAAAACTCATTAGTTTCATTTATTACTACATTTCTTAATCCAATTAATCCAACTAAATTAGGTAATGCCATCAATCCATTTACTATATCAGCTATTATAAATACTAAATCTAGTGATAAGAATGGACCTACTGCTACAAAAACAATAAATATTATCTTATAAAATATAATGCCCTTTACACCTGTTAAATATTGAATACATCTTTCTCCATAATAATTCCATCCTATTATAGTAGTAAATGCAAAGAAAATTAATCCTATATTTACTATATACTTTCCTATAACTGCAAATGGTAATCCTTGTTGAAATGCAAATGTAGTCATTTCAGCACCCTCAAGACCACTGTTAAAGCTTCCTGTTAATACAATTGCAAGACCTGTCATAGTACATATTATTATTGTGTCAATAAATGTACCCGTCATTGAAATTAAACCTTGCTTAACTGGTGATTTTGTTTTAGCCGCAGCAGCTGCTATTGGTGCACTACCAAGACCTGCTTCATTTGAAAACACGCCTCTTCCAACACCTCTTTGAATGGCTAAAGCTACAGTAATACCTGCTGTACCACCTAATGCTGCCTTTGGATTAAATGCACTATTTATTATTAACATTATTGCTGAAGGTATTTCTTTTAAATTAAATCCTAATACTAATAATGCACCTAATATATATAATATAGCCATTGATGGTACAATCTTTTCAGCAACATTTGATATTCTTTTTATACCACCTAAAGTTACTAATGCAACTAATACAGTTACTATAATAGCAGTACACCATAAAGGAATATTAAAAGATATTAATGCTGCTTTAGATATAGAATTTACTTGTCCAAATGTACCTATTCCAAGAAGTGCTACCCCTACGCCAAACACAGCAAACATTTTAGCTAAAAATTTATTACCAAGACCTTTTTCTATATAATACATAGGTCCACCTGACATTTGTCCATTTTCATCTACTTCCCTATATTTTATAGCTAAAACTCCTTCTGCATATTTAGTTGCCATTCCAAAAAATGCAGCAATCCACATCCAAAATAAAGCTCCTGGTCCCCCTGCTGCAATAGCCGTTGCTACACCAACGATGTTTCCTGTCCCTATTGTAGCTGATAAAGCAGTACATAATGCCGCAAAACTTGATACATCACCTTTTGCCTCTTCATCACCTTCTTCATCATCTTTAACAAATAAATATTTAAGTGCTAGTGGTAATTTAAATACTTGTATTAACTTTAATTTAAAAGTAAAGTATATTCCTGTTCCTACTAATAATATTAGCAAAGGTGGCCCCCATACTATCCCATCAATACTATTTAATACTTTTTCAACTCCATTTAAAAATTCCATAAAAAAATCCTCCTTAAAATTATAAATTTATAGGAGGAGATTAGAGTTAGTTTTTAGTTAAGAGTTTTTAGTTAGGCGCTAAGGTAAAATTCAGGTAACCTGAATTTTTTAATATAAAGTGAATTTCTAATATTAAGATTAAATTTTTATGCAATCTTAATATTAGAATTCGTTATCTAAATCTTATTCCTTGTTATCTCTAACCTAAAAATTGGTTGTAAATTACTATCCATAAGATAAAACTAATAAACTCAATAATGAGTTTAAACCTTAACTACTAACTATTAACTATTAACTTTTAACTAATCTTAATCCCCTGTCCTTTTACCTGAGAGTTTCAGTTTAACTTTAAATTAAACCTTGCTCCTTCGGTGCTCTTATGAGTCTCTCCAGAGGCTCGTCCAGTAACGGTCCTAATACCTGAAAGATTTACTTCTTCGGTGGATCTAAATCGCTCTCCCATTACCTTCAACCGAACATATTAACTTATAAAGCTTATTATATACATAAATTTCAAATCAATCAATATAAAAATTTTTATTTACTTCCATACAATCTATTTAAAGCACTTATTATAGACTTTATTGAAGCTCTCGTAATATTACTATCAACTCCAACACCAAATGTCTTTTTGTTAGTATCATTTCTACTCATATAAACATATGCTGCTGCTTCAGCTTCAGAACCTGTACTCAATGCATGTTCCTTATAATCAATTATACTAACATCTATTAATTTACTATTAGATAATGCTTTACCTAATGAATCTATTGGTCCATTACCTATACCTTCTATTTCACGTTCTTCTCCTTTATAATTAATAACAGCATTTACTTTCGTTGTTTTCTCTGTATCACTATTGATATCTGATATAGAAATACTTATTAATTTAAAAGGTTCCTGTAAAGATAAATACTGCTCTTTAAATGCATCCATAATTTCGTTTGGCTGAACTTCACCTTTTTTCTCAGAAATTTTTTGTACCACTTCTGCAAATTCCTGTTGCATTGATTTAGGTAATTTAAATCCAAAACAATGATCCATTACAAATGCAACTCCACCTTTACCTGATTGACTATTAATTCTAACTAATGGTTCATATTCTCTTCCAAGATCACTTGGATCAACAGGCAAATATGGTACTTGCCATATTTTTGAGCCTCTTTCTTCATATTTCTTCATCCCTTTATTTATTGCATCTTGATGTGAACCTGAAAATGCAGTAAATACTAAATTTCCTGCATAAGGATGTCTAACCGGTACTGGTATTTTTACACATCTTTCATAAATCTCAATTATATCATTTATATTTTCAAGATTTAACATTGGATTAACTCCATGTGAAAACATATTATATGCAACCGTTAATATATCTACATTACCTGTTCTTTCTCCATTACCAAATAATGTTCCTTCAACTCTATCTGCTCCTGCTAATAAAGCTAACTCAGCATCAGCAACACCTGTACCTCTATCATTATGCGGATGAACACTAACAATAATTCTATCTCTATTCTTAAAATTTTGACACATATATTCTATTTGATCAGCAAATACATTTGGTGTATCCATTTGTACTGTTGATGGTAAATTTATAATAATCTTATTTTCACTAGTTGCACCCCAAGCATCAGCAACTGCATCACAAACTTCTAATGCATATTCTACTTCTGTTCCAGTAAAACTTTCAGGTGAATATTCTAAAAATATTTTCCCCTCAAAATCAGAAGTATATTTTTTTACAAGCTTTGTCCCCTCAACTGCAATATTCTTTATTTCTTCTTTACTCATATTGAATACTACATCTCTTTGTAAAACTGAAGTTGAATTATATATATGAACTATAGCTTGTTTTACTCCTTGTAAAGCTTCAAAAGTTCTTTCTATTAAATGTGGCCTTGCCTGAGTTAATACTTGTACTACTACATCATCAGGAATACAATTATCCTCTACTAATCTTCTTAAAAAATCAAATTCAATCTGAGATGATGAAGGGAAACCAACTTCAATTTCTTTAAACCCCAATTTAACTAACATATTAAAGAATTCTACTTTTTCATCTATATTCATTGGATTTATAAGAGCTTGATTTCCATCTCTTAAATCAACACTACACCAAATTGGTGCTTTTTCAATAACATTATTTGGCCATGTTCTTTCCTTCAAACTGATTGTTTCAAATCTCCTATACTTACTGTAATTTAACATGTATAAATGCCCCCTTATATATAAATAAAATAAATTAGTAACATATTATTGTAATAAATAAAAAAAACGCGTAATATTACCCTCCATTGGAGCGTATTTACGCGGTACCATCCAAAATTTATACTTAATTAAAATAACGGTATTAACCGATAAGAGCTACTAAAAGTTCACCCTTATAGCTCATGAGCGAGTTCAAAAATATAATTTATAGACTCGCAGCAACCGTCTACTCTCTGAAAAACCATGGATTCTTTACTACTCTCATTCCTAGCAATATTTATTTTATTTTCTATAATATTACTATATTGCTTTATATTTGTCAATGAGCATAATTATTTTATTTATCAACTCTATTTCTATCTTTTCCATTATAAAAAGCTTTAATATTTTCTACAACTTCATTAAATAATCTTTCACGCGCCTCTATGCTTGCCCATGCAATATGTGGTGATAAAAGAAGCTTATCTTTATTTTTTATTGATAATAAAATATTATCTTCACCAACTGGCTCTGTCTCATAGACATCTAGCGCAGCCCCTCTTATTTGCTCTTCCTCAATAGCCCTAGCTAAATCCTTTTCTACAACAATAGGCCCTCTGCCCATATTTACTAGTATTGCACTACTCTTCATCTTAATTAATGCTTCATAATTAATTAATCCCTTTGTATTTTCATTTAATGGAGCATGTATAGAAATAATATCACTTTTTTCTAATAACTCTTCAAAAGATACTTTTTTAAATTGAGTAGAAGAGTTTTTGCCAGAAGTAGAATAATATATTACCTCCGCACCAAAAGCTTCTGCTATCTTTCCTACCCTATTTCCTATTGCTCCTAGACCTATAATTCCCCATACTTTATTTTCAATTTCATAATAAGGTTTATTTAAACATGTAAAAGATCCTGATTTTGAATATTCACCCTCCTTTACATACCTATCATAATATACTACTTGATCTAATAGTCCTAGTGCACTAGCAAATGTATGTTGAACTACAGCATTTGTTGAATATCCAGCTACATTAGCTACCCCTATTTTATGCTCTTTAGCATAATCTATATCTATGTTATTAAATCCTGTAGCTGTTTCTGCAATGAATTCAAGATTTTTTGCATCTTTCATGTTATTTCTATTTAACACTACTTTATTAGTTAATATTATATTAGCATCCTTTATTCTTTCAACTACTTGACTTTCATCTGTAGCTTCATAATATTGCACTTCTCCAATTTCATTAAGTTTTTCTATACTAATATCTCCTAAAGTTTTACCATCAAGTATTACTATTTTTTTCATTTATAAATCCTCCCGAAAATTTCTATAAAAAAAGAGCCACATCAAAAATATATTCACATATACCTTTGATGCAGTTCTATTATTGGTGCAGATGGTGGGACTTGAACCCACACGAGGAATCCCTCAATAGACCCTCAATCTATCCTGTCTGCCTATTCCAGCACACCTGCGCAAAATTTAAAAACTATAATATAATTTTATGTTATTAATAAATTAATTTCAAGTATATTTTTCCATTTATTTCTTTAAAGCCTTTAGTATCTTTACAATATTGTCTAAATCCTCATTACTTAAATCATCAAAATTATCAAGCATACTCTTAATATCTTCAATGACTTTTTCCTCATATGTTTTTTCTATCTTTTTACCGCCATTTATTATGTATAATGTAATACTAGTTGTTATAACTCCTATAACACCTATACCTATAATCATTAATAAAACAGCAATTGCTTTACCTAATTGAGTTTTTAATAAAATATCACCATACCCAACCGTAGTAAATGTTACAAAACTCCACCATAAAGCATCTCCTATTGACATACCTTCAACTATAGATATTAATACAGCCCCTATTACTATAAAAATAGTAGAAACAACTAATAAAAAATTTAACCTACTTTTTCTAATTTCATCCTTGACTCTTATTTTAAATTTTATTGCACAAATAATTAACATAATAGATTTAATAGCTTTTATACAATATGAAGAATTAACTTTTGAAGGAATAATAGTAAAACCTAAAACTCTAACATAAAATCTTATAGAAAATATTGAAAACAAATCTATTAAATTTTCTTTTATAAATTTCCTTTTTTCTTTACTTATTGCAAGTCTTGTAACGTAATCACCTATAAATATCAATCTGACTATATTATCAATATAATAAAATGTCCAACTTACCTCTTTGGGAATATTAATGAAAATTTCTATAATCAACATTAACGTTAACATAAGCGCAAGCAATCCTATAAAAAAATCATATACACATTTCTTATTCATACCCTTGCCTCATAAAATATAAATTTATATATTTATATTTATGTTATATGTAACTGATATATGATGAATAAAAAATCAAAGGACTATTGCATTTACGCAATAGTCCTTTATTATAATTAACATCTTCCATACATTTTTGTATACTTGTAAATTTTATCTGCTAATTCAGTATTATAACTACCTTCTTTAGCTCTCCATTTCCAGTTATTTCCTAAAGTTGATGGGAAGTTAACCCTTGTCTCATTTCCAAGATTTAAGAAGTCTTGCATTAATGCTACTGAAACATTTGCAACACTACTCCATGCTCCTCTTATAAAGCCCCAGTTATATCCTTCTTCTTCTGATAATGCTAAATACTCTTTACAATACTCAACATCACTCTTACTTCCTGTTAACTCAAACCATCCTCTAAAAGTATCATTATCATGTGTTCCTGTATATGCTATACAATTTCTTGTATAAGTATGAGGTAAATAATTACTTTCTTCTCTTGCATCAAAAGCAAATTGTAATACTTTCATTCCTGGGAATCCTGTTTCTTGTAAGAAATCAATAACCTCATCTGTTAAATACCCTAAATCTTCTGCAATAACATTTATTTCACCTAATGTTTCTTTAATTGCCTTAAATAATTTAATTCCAGGTCCTTTAACCCACTTACCATTAATAGCAGTATCTTCACCATAAGGAATTTCCCAATAGCTTTCAAAACCTCTAAAGTGATCAATTCTAACTACATCATAAAGCTTTAAGCTTTCTTCTACTCTTTTAATCCACCACTTATAGCCTGTCTTCTCCATATAGTTCCAATCGTAAAGAGGATTCCCCCATAGTTGTCCTGTTTCTGAAAAAGCATCTGGTGGACATCCAGCTACTGATATTGGTTTTAACGTATCTTCATATATTAAATATGCTTCTGGATTACTCCATACATCAGCACTATCTTCTGCCACATATATAGGAATATCACCTATAATATTTATTCCTTTTTCATTAGCATAACTCTTTAATTCATTCCATTGTCTAAAGAATAGGAATTGAATAAAAGACCAAAATCCTATTTCATCAGACAATTCGTCTTTGTATCTATTAATTGCTTCTGGTTCTCTCTTCTTGATATCTTCATCCCATTCTTGCCAACTAACTAGTCCAAATCTACCCTTAACTGCCATATAAAGCGAGTAATCATCTAACCATGAATCATTTTCTTTTGTAAACTCTTCAAATTTGGCTTTTAAATCTATATTATTTAGCTTTTTAAAATTTTCATAAGCTCTTTTTAATACTATATATTTAACTTCATATAAACGCCCATAATCAATATATTCTTCATTATCTCCATAATTTTCATTTACATAATCTTCTTTATTAAGAATTCCTTCTTTATTTAAAATATCAAAGTCTATGAAATATGGGTTTCCAGCAAATGCTGAAAATGATTGATAAGGTGAATCCCCATATCCAGTTTGTCCTAAAGGCAATATCTGCCAGTATTTTAACCCTGATTTAAATAAAAATTCAACATATTCATACGCTTCTTTACCAAAAGTACCAATACCAAACTTCCCTGGTAAAGATGCAATATGCATTATAACCCCTGCACTTCTTTCCATATAATTCTGCTCCTTTTATCACGATAATTTTAATTGATTATATTATATTTACGTTAATAAATATTTTATTTTTTATTAATACAAGAACTTGATTCTCTCTCTAAAAGTTCTGTATCTAATAAAATATGTTTATTCTCTCCGTTGCCCTTTAAAAGTTCGAATAATATCTCTACACTCTTCTCAGCCATTTCTTTTTTAGGTTGCTTTATAGTTGAAATTCCTGGGTTATAATAACAACTAATATCCATACCATCAAACCCTAATATAGATACATCCTTACCTACAACTAATCCACTATCTACAACTGCTCTAGCTGCACCTATAGCCATAAAATCTGAAATTGCAAAAATTGCAGTAATATCTTTTCTACGTTTTAAAAACTTTAATGTTTCTTCGTAAGCTTTTTTAGTGTCATAATCTCCAATAAGTAAATTATCATCATTTACTTCAATATCATATTCCCGTAAAGCCTTTATATATCCCTTATATCTCCACCAACTAACACAAAAGTCATTTTCCTCACCTATCATTAATGCTATGTTTGTATGGCCTTTTTTTATAAGATATTCTGTAGCAGAATAGGAAGCTTGAAGATTATCTATCCCCACAGTAGAATATTTATCTCTACCTAAAGGTGATACAGTATTAACTGACGTTAAGACTACTGGAACATCAATATTCTTGAAACTATCTTCATCTAAATCAATAAAGTTACCTCCAAGGCAAATTATCCCTTGTAATCTCTTTTCTTTTACAAATGAAATTATGTTTTCTACTTCATGCTCTAACACATAATCATTTTGTTGTAAAATCATTGTATAATTTTTTTCGTTAATTTTGCTTCCAATAACATTAATAAGCTCAGAGAAAAATGGATTAAAAACCCCTTTTACTAAAACACCTATATTTTTAGTATTATTTTGTTTTAATATTCTAGCACTATTATTGGGTACATAATTACTTTCTCTAATAACTGCTAAAACTCTTTCACGAGTACTTTCTTTAACATCAGGATGATTATTTAAAACACGGGATACAGTACTAACTCCAACCCCGGATATTTTCGCGATATCCCTTATATTCATCAATATACCTCCTCAAAAAAATATTTATGGTATCGTTACCTGTAAAATCTAAAAAAATACGATATGGACCACACCAAAAACATTTTTTATATTGGAGTGATTCATTAATCTTACTAAATATTACACCAATGAGTCACTTATGTCTATACATGATTAAATAATACTTTCACTAAATATATTTGTTTTAAATACCCTCCATTCGGTACCGTTTCCAAATATAATTGTATCTTATAATTTTAATATTTTCAATATTAAAATTGCTTTTTTATTCCTAAATAAAAAAACATTATCCTCATTAACATTGCATTGTTAAATTCCCTTATATCATAGGACGTTATTTTTTGTATCTTATCTAATCTATATAACAAAGTATTTCTATGAATAAACAATTCTTTAGCTGCTTCACTTGTATTTAAACCACACTTGAAATACGTTTCTATAGTTCTTATCATTTCTCCATCTAAATTCGATATTTTCGATGCAAATTTGTCATACATTCTAAGTTTCATCTCATCTGAAATTGAATCAACTATCACTTCTAATATTAATTCATTGTCATCAAAAATTTCACAATTAACTTTATACTTAATTGCTATTTGAATTTTTTTAAGATTTTCAATATATGCTTGTCTTATCTTTTTGTAATTACTTACTTCACAATAACTAATATAGCATTTTTTATTAAATTGTGTATTTATAATTTCTTTTATTTTTTTTGCATGATTAATAGTCTCTTGTAAATCACCTATTACTATTATATTTCCATTATATAATACAACTTCTACTTCGGTATTTATATAACTTTTCTTAATACATGCTAATATATTGTTAGTGTCTCCTTCAACAAATATATTCATTAATTGAAATGTTCCATTTAACCGTGGCCATATATCTAATATTATTGACTTTTCCACCTCATTATCATCTAAGAGCATAGAAATTAAATTTTCTTTTTCAATAATTATGCTTTTAAGTGCACTTTGTAAACAAAACATTAATAAATCAATTGCTAAATTGTGTTGATTATTTACCATAACCTTATAATCTACACCTTTATATTTAATAGCTTTTTCCACAGTACTATTTGCATTTTTAAATTTTGGTGTAGTATATTTACCAATTCCTTCAATATTCAATTGAAATGGTATTTGTGAATTATTATATATTTCATTAACTAAGGTATCAATATTTCTCAAACTATCTCCTCCTAATACCCCATATACTATTGGTGTTTTGATAAATAATTCCCACTCATTTTAAGGATATTTCCACCAATTAAATAAATTGGTAGAAATATTAGGAGATTCTAATTACCCTTAAATTTACAGTTTCGGTATCGTTTTCAATGTTATTATATACTATTTTCAAAATATTCTCAAGATTTTTTTTCTTTCCAAATAAAGAATATGATCTTTAATAGTACAGCATCATTAAAATCTCTTATATCATAATTTGTATACTTTTGAATCTTATCTAATCTATAAATTAATGTATTTCTATGAATATATAATTCTTTTGCAGCTTCACTTAAATTTAATCCACATTTAAAGAAAACTTCCATAGTTCTTATCATTTCATTATCTAACTTTGATATTCCTTTTTCAAACCTATCATATACATCTTTTTTCATTTCTTCCGAAACTGAGTCTATTATACCCTCTAAAATAATCTTGTTTGCATCAAATATTCCATCAATAATATTATATTTAAATGCTAAATCAATTTTATATCTTGTATCGTCATAATGTTTTTTTAATGTTAAATAATTTTCAACATTGCAATAACTAATATAACACTTACAAGTAATTACACTTTGTATAGTATCCTTAATGCTTTTAGCATGTTCTAGCATGTCTTCAAATTTTCCAAACATAAGGATTTGACCTTTATAATTTATAATATCTACTTTACTACATGAATATCCCTGTTTAAGATATGATATTATTTCATCCTTATAATTATCAATATATATATTTATTAAATCAAAATCTTTTGTTAGCACTGGCCAACTAGCTTTAATTATTTCTTCTTCAATTTCCTTACCATCTAACAATGCTGAAATAATACTCTTTTTACTTAAAAATACTTTATTTAACCTTTCTTCTACATAAAGTTGTAATAAATCAAGTGTAACACTAAATGCTGCATTTATTTTGATGCAGCACTCAGTGTTATTATAAATAAATCTCTTATTAACTTCATTTTGAGCAATTTCAAATTGCGGTGTAGAATATTCCCCTACATCGTGCATTATTAATTGGAAAGGTATTTTACAACTGTTATACACTTCATTTACCAGTTTCTCAATACATTTCACAATATCTCCTCCAACGAATTAATTATTATACAACTCTTAATTCTGTTTCCTTATCAAATACATGTAACTTTTCTGCCTTTAAGTAAAGACTTGCTACTTCACCAATCTTTAATTCTGTACTACCTTCAATTTTAATGTTCAGCGGATTATTTCCACATTTTGTATATATATAACTTTCTGAACCCATAAGTTCAATAACTTCTACATGCCCTTTTACAATGCTTCCTGGATTAGCTGCAATTAAATCTGCATCATCACTCAAGTGTTCTGGTCTAATACCAAATGTTACTGACTTACCAACATATCCAGATTTTGTTAATATTTGAGCCTTTTCAGCTGGTAATATTATTTTATTTTCACCAAATACCGCACAAACATCATTTCCATATTTTTCTACTTTTCCTTCTAAGAAGTTCATTTGAGGGCTTCCTATGAATCCAGCTACAAAAAGGTTAGCTGGATTATTGTAAATATTTATTGGAGAATCGACTTGTTGAATAACTCCATCCTTCATTACAACGATTCTAGTACCCATTGTCATAGCTTCTACTTGGTCATGTGTTACATATATAAATGTAGTTTGTAACTTTCTATATAACTTAGTTATTTCTGTTCTCATTTGAACTCTTAATTTAGCATCTAAGTTTGATAAAGGCTCATCCATTAAGAATACTTTTGGATGTCTTACGATAGCTCTTCCTAATGCAACTCTTTGTCTTTGACCTCCTGATAAAGCTTTTGGCTTTCTCTTTAATAGGTGTTCAATATCTAATATTTTAGCTGCTTCAGTTACTTTTTGTTCTATTTCAGCTTTTGGAACTTTTCTTAATTTTAATGCAAATGCCATGTTATCGAATACTGTCATGTGTGGATATAATGCGTAGTTTTGGAAAACCATTGCTATATCTCTTTCCTTTGGTTCAACATCGTTAACTAGCTTGTCCCCTATATATAATTCCCCTTTAGAAATATCTTCTAGCCCTGCAATCATTCTTAAAGTTGTTGACTTACCACATCCTGATGGTCCAACGAATACAATAAACTCTTTGTCTTCAATTTCTAAATTAAAATCTTTAACTGCTGTTACATCCCCTGGATATATTTTATAAATATGTTGTAATGATAAATTTGCCATTTTTTATTCCTCCCATAAATCAACTTCTAAATTTATTAACTTCATTTGATATATTTATTGTACAACCTGTAACTGTTTTCATCCATATGCAATATTTACAAATATGTTACCTTTATTTTGTATATTTATCTAAAACTATTATTAAAATGATATTTTTTACATAATATATAATAAACTAAAAGACATATAGAAAACAACTCTCTATATGCCTTTATGCTAATTTCTTTTATTCAGTTTCTTTTTCCATTTGCTTTTTTAATTCATGAGCAAATTCTTTTTGTTCCTTTCTTTCTTCTTTTTCATACTTTCTTATTTCTTTATCTAAATCCTTTGCTATCTTTTCAGCTCCTTTTTCTTCTTCTTTAAATTCCTTCTTTAATTCATGTTGTTTTTCTCTTTGTGCCTTTTTTTCTTCTCTTTCCTCTTCTTTCATTTGATGTTTTATTTCATGAGCAAATTTTTTCTCTTCATGTCTTTCATGTCTCTCTTCTTTTCTTTCTTCATGATGAATTTTCATTTCTTCGATTGATTCTTTTATACTCATAATAAAATCTCCTTTTATAAAAATTATTTTACAGCATCCAATACCTTTTCATAATTGGGTTCATTTATTACATCATTACAATATTCAACATATGTAATTTTATTATTTTCATCTACTACAAATATAGCCCTAGTTAAAAATCCAAACTCTTGTATCAATGTTCCATATTGTTTACCAAAGCTTTTTTGTTTAAAATCTGATACTGTTTTTACTCTATCAACACCAGCATTTCCACACCATCTTACTTGTGCAAATGGTAAATCCATTGATACTACATATACTGTAACATCATTTAATTTTGAAGCTTCTTCATTAAATTTTCTTACCTCCATATCGCATACAGAAGTATCTATTGATGGTACAGTTACAAATATTCTTTTTCCTTTTGTGTCATTCAACTTTACATCTTTTAAAGTGTTATCTACCACTAAGAAATCAGGTGCATCATCTCCTACTTTAAGCATGTTTCCAACAAGAGTAATAGGATCACCATTAAATGTTATTTGCATAAATTACACCTCCCTTAAACTTATTAATACTTGCTACATTAATATAGTTCCCCAATAGTATGTAATTTAATTATTTCAATAACAAAATCCAAAGATATATTAATTACATCTTTGGATTTTATTATATTTATAGTTCTATCCACTCAATTATGGTATTTTCTTTTATAAATCCTCTCTTTTTATATAGTTCATAAGCTACCTTATTTTTCTCAATTACTATTAGTCCTATTTTATCAACATTTTTATCAACTAGAAATTTTATAGCAGTTTCCAAAAGTTTTTTCCTAATCCTTTATTCCTTTACCCAATACTTGCTACAATCCTTTGATCTATCTAAAAATCCATATTCAATTAAATATCTTCTTATAGTAGCATTATCTTCATATATTCTTTTTAATGTTTTATTTATATCTTTTTCAGAATAGATTTTACCCTTACGAAAATTTTTCATTATTTCTTCTAAAATTATAATTTTCTTTTTTTCCTTTGCAGGGAAATTTTTAAGTGCTCCTTCTTCTGTCATATAACTTTTAACAGTTTGTAATTTTTCTTTATCTGTAATGTTATACCTATCATCTAATGTTGTTGCACCAGCATGTGAATCACATATTTCTTCATTATCCATTTTACAAATATTTTTACTTGTATGAGACGCTAATAATTCCATCATTGATAAGAATAATTTTGCTTGCTTTTCCTTTTCTCTTAGCTTATATCTATGATTTCTAACTGTAGATGCAGCTACACCAAGTTTATTAGCTATTTCTTTATCACTTAATCCTTGTACAATTAAAACAATTAACTCTCTCTGCACTTCAGTAATACCTGTATATGCTGTATTCATATTTAACAAATAATCTAACATAGACTTATGATATTCTTTTATATGCAGTTCCATAGCTTTTTTAGCTTCATATAAATATGAATTAACTTCATAAATCCTCCCCTTTGTATAAACTTCATTACAAATTAAACATTTATAATACTCATCTCTTTCTATATAGCCCTTTTTTATATCTTCTATCTTTGAATCCCATAACTCATTTTTATTTTCATTGCTCATTTTCTCTTACTCCTTTTCTTGCTCTTAAAATTATTATATAGATACTTTCTATTTTTGTCTATTATTTTATAGATATTTTTATCTTTTGTTTATTATATTGTTGCTTTATATTGATTTCATAGAGAAGCTCATAATCATATTGAACCATATTAGTAATTTCAATTATCAAAATTATAAATTTGCAACTTTACTTAAAAGAAAAAGTCAGCATAAAATGCTGACTCATAAATTAATCACTATATTTTAATTATATCCACAAAAGTTTCATTATAAGTAATTTGTCCACCAATATCTGAAATACCACTATTAGTTAAAACATTAGGATTACCATGTTTTTCCCACCAACCAACAAACATCATTACAACTTTATCACTAATTGAACTATCTATTTTTATCCTTACTTTTATTTGTCCATTCTCTGACTTTAAATATACTATTTCATCATTATCTATATCTAAACTTTTTGACATATTTTCATTAATATATGCAATAGACATTCCCTCTTCATCTATAAAATGTTGACTTGATAAACTATCTCTTCCATGATTAGTTAATAATCTTATCTTTGCTTTATTTTCACTACATTTAACTTTATTATTAAGATCATATAATCTTATAATTTCAAATTTCCTACTTTTAGTCATAAACTTTTTATCTTCCCAAGCAATATTTTTATGTAAAGTAAGATAGTTACTTTTTATAAACTCTAAATTTATATTACTATTAATATGTTTTAATGGCTCTATTACTTTTTCTAAATAATCTGTCTTTTCTACATAGGGATAATCATTTAAGTTCATTTCCTTTGCTAATTCCATGAAGAAATAATATTCATCCATTAATTTTTCCCTAGGTTCTATTAATTTCTCATTGTATATTAAATAAGGATTCATCATTGAACTAAATAATAAATCTTCACTTTCAAGTTGACTACTCGTTGGTATAATCAAATCGCATACCTTTGCAGTATCAGTCATAAACATATCAAAGCACACCTTAAAATCTATCTTAGATAGGGACTTTTTCAATTTATTTACATTTGGAAGCTGATTTACTAAATTGCTTTTAGTTATTACAGCCATTTTTATTGGAATGTTTAAGTCATAATCACTTTCCTTATCTTTATTACAGATAAAAATATCATTCTTGTAATATGTTTTACCTAAAGAACATTTTTCTATAAACTCATTAATCTCACTAGTATAAAAATATCTATTAGAAGCTGCTTTTTCACTATTATAAGGATCACTATTTAATATTTTAGGATAAACTTTATTAGCATAATTTACTCCCCCACCACTAAATCCTATTTGTCCTGTTATAGCGCCTAAAGCATCTATTGCTCTAATAGTAATTCCGCCATTTTTATATTTCTGCATTCCAAAACCTAATAAAATAGTAGAATACTTTTCACAATATAATCTTACTAATTCATTAATTTCATTAATTTCTACTCCACATTCAAGACTTAACTCTTCAATATTTAAAGATAAAACATATTCTTTATATTCTTCAAATCCATTAACATATGATTTTATATACTTTTCATCAAAAAATTCATTTTCAATTATTACCTTTCCTATTGCTAATGCTAGGGCTAAATCTCCATTTGGCTTAATTCTAATATATTTATCACTTAAGGTTGCAGTTGCAGTTTCTATTGGATCTATAACTATTATTTTGCTTCCATTTGCTTTAGCTTTTCTTATCATTTGCATAGTATGTATTGTTGTATTAGCAGGGTTTTTACCCCATACAAAAATATTATTACTATTCATCATATCTTCTAATGAATGACTTTTAGAATCTCCAAAATCTAATTTTTGTGCCGCAATTCCTGCACTCCAACAAGGTCCACCCTTGGCTAAACTAACACCACCATAAAAATTAAAGAATTTTTCACCTATACTTTTTAATAATGAACCATTTCCATATTGCTCATAATATAAAATAGATCTGCTTCCAAATTCATTTTTATAATCTTTTAATCTTTTTGCCATAATATCTATGGCCTCCTTAAAAGATATTTCTTTCCATTCTCCATTTACTTTCAATAAAGGATTATATAATCTTTTCTCATGATTTACTCTTTTTAAATGCGCTAAACCTTTCTTACATATAAATCCCTTAGTATAAGGATGTCCTTCATCTCCTTCTATTTTTACTACTTCATTTTTATCTATATATACATTAAATTTACAACAATCTGCACAATCTAATGTACAACCATGACTTAATTTTTTCATTTGCTTCCCCCTCAATTATTGCTTAATTAATGGCCTTTATTCAGAAATTCTAATTATACTTTATTTATTTTTATTATAACCTTTATTATTTATATAAAAAACTTTTTTATTATTAATAGTATTTCTTTATCCAATAACTGATAATAATAAAACTATTGAAGTTGCAATAATTTATATTCTAATAATTTCCTCTTATATTTATTTTATTTATATTTTCATGAAAACTTTTACTAATGCTATACTAGTATTATATCAATTTAATTGGAGGTGATAATAAAATGAAAAACTTTGATATAATCACTAACGATAGAGAACATCATTCTAAACTAGTCCTTAAAGGTCTTCTCGTTGGAATTATTGCTGCTTTTGTAGTTGTATTATATAGATTTGCATTATCCTATGCAGAAGATTTTTCATTTTTTATTTATTCATTTATTAAAGATAAAAAATATCTTATACCAATATGGTTCATCATTTTAATACTATTAGCCTTTTTTATAGGAAAACTAATAGATAAAGAACCCTACATAAGTGGAAGTGGTATTCCACAAGTTAAAGGTGTAATGGGAGGATATATAAAAAATAGACCTCTCTCAATTATAATCAATAAATTTATTGGAGGCACACTTTGTATTGTCTCTGGTTTATCTCTAGGAAGAGAAGGTCCTTCTGTACAACTTGGCTCCAGCGTAGGTGATATAGTAAGTAAAAAATTCAAAAGTACAAGACTTGAAAGAAGACTTCTTATAAGCAGTGGTGCTACTGCTGGATTAGCTGCAGCATTTAATGCCCCATTATCAGGTGTCTTATTTTCTCTAGAGGAAATTTATAAATATTTTTCACCTCTTGTATTAATATCAACAATCACGGCTGCGGTTGTTGCTGATTTTATTTCAAAACAGTTTTTCGGATTAAATCCAGTATTTAACTTCTCAACCTCTCAAGCTATTCCTTTAAATAATTATTGGATATTATTAATATTAGGAATTTGCTTAGGAATTTTCGGTGCTTTTTATAACTGGATAACATTAAAGACGCAAGATTTATATACTAAATTAAAATGTTCTACTTCAATAAAGCTAATGATACCTTTTTTACTTGCAGGAATCTTAGGCTTATTATTTCCTATAGTTTTATGTGGTGGTCATGCAATAGTTGAAGAATTGTCTTTAACAACAACTTTAAGCTTACTTTTATTAATGCTTGTAGCAAAATTTTTATTTTCTATTATATCCTTTGGTTCTGGTGCTCCTGGTGGTATTTTCTTTCCACTTCTAATTATTGGTGGAACCTTTGGTGCAGTATTTGGTTATATTGCAATTAATTATCTTGGAATAAGTCCTACACTATTTAATAATTTTATTATAATTTCTATGGCTGGGTACTTTACTGCAATAGTTAGAGCTCCTATTACAGGAATAATTCTTATTACAGAAATGACTGGGTCATTTACACATTTATTATCACTTTCAGTGGTATCTATAATTTCATATATAGTTGCTGATTTACTAAAAAGTACTCCTATATATGACTCATTACTTAAAAGACTTTTACTTAAAAATAATATTAATGAATATCACAGTAAAAGTACAAAAAAAATTATTATTACTAACGTAGTTCACTTTGGTTCCAAAATAGAAAAAACATACTTAAATAATCTTAAACTACCTGAAAACACTCTTATTGTTTCAATTAAGCGTGATGAAGTTTCTATTGTTCCAAAAGGAAATACTCTTATTAAAGCTGGCGATACGATTCTTACTATGACTGATTTAAAGAATGAATGGAAAGTTAGAGAGCTAATGGATTCATTAACAACTATAGAATAGAAAAAGGCAAATTAATCTTTATAAGGTTAACTTGCCTTTTATATCAATTATCTTTTATTAATTTATATTTCATTTCATTCCATAACTTTATAGAAAAAACTCCTGTTATTATCAAAGTAATAACTATCATTACAGTATTAATAATAGAGCCATCAAAACTTTCCCCTAAATAACTATATAAAAATATAGCAGGCATATTTGACACTGTAAATATTAAGGTAAATTTCTTAAAACTAATCCCCATATATGATGATACAAACACTATTATATCTGTAGGCGCCACAGGGCACAAAACACCTACTGCAAGTATCTTATAATTGTATGAATCAATAAGTTCTATTATTTCTGGATGCTTTTCGCTGATTTTTTCTTTCAATCCTTTAAATAAATTAATTCTCGCAACAAAAAAAACTATTATATCACTTATTAAAACTCCCACTAATGATAGTATAACTGCCTTTTCTGGTTCAAAAATCAATCCTCCTAATATCATTAATGTAACACCGGGAATAAGACTAATTAATCTAATACACCATAATATTACAAATATAAATTCTGAATATTTCATAGAATCAATCAACTGCCTTAAAGAATCTACACTAAAATCTATATTTAAATTACTAGCTAAAGTTTTAACCCCTATAATACTCAATGCAATTGCTATAATAATAAAAATAGCTATATAGGATTTTTTATTTTTATTCACTATTTATAATCCACTCCTCTTATATGAATTAACTTTCTTATCATTTATTTATTATAAAATAACTTTTCATAATTTCATATTAATTTACTATTAAATTTCTATTAACGTAATAAAGTATTAATAATTTTTTGTTATTGTCACAATAAAAATGCATATATTATAGTAATATAAATTTCTGGAGTTGAAATAATTGTCAAAGAAAACTGATTGGGGTAAAGTAGTCAGGGAAACTGTTAATGATATAATTTGTGCTATTAAAACACCTTCTTCAAAACCTAAACAACCGAATTGTCCAAATCCTAAAGCTCGAATATGTATTTTAATACTTATTGGAATTACATTACTTTTTTCTGGAATTGGTATCTATAGTTGGATAATAATAATCATGTTGTTTATTATTTTATCTTTTGTCTAAAAAAAAATTTGTATTATTAAAAAATTTATGTTATTATAAATCCTGCGAGTAATACATGCAATCGCTGCTAGCTTTAAGCTAGGAGAGGAAAGTCGGAGCTCCATAGGGCAGGGTGCTGGTTAACGGCCAGTCAAGGCGACTTGAAGGATAGTGCAACAGAGATATACCGCCAGAAGTTTTTTAACTGAGTTCATTTTATATGACTGGTAAGGGTGGAAAGGCGAGGTAAGAGCTCACCAGCATGGTGGTGACATCATGGCTATGTAAACCCCACCTGGAGCAAGACCGAGTAATGGCATTATGGGATTGCCCGTCCCGCCATGTGGTGTGTCGCTTGAGCTTACTGGTAACAGTAAGCCTAGATAGATGATTGCTTAATACAGAACTCCGCTTACGGATTATCTCGCATCATGAAAAACACTAGGTTTGAGTCTAGTGTTTTTTCTTTTTTACTATAAAACTGACAATTTAATTTCAAATAAAGAAAAAAGGTATAAGTCTTACATTTTAGTAAAACTTATACCTTATATTTTTAATAAAAACTAAATGGATCCTCTTCAACTTTAGAAGTTATGAATTCAACATCAGAAAACTTTTCCTTTAATCTTTCCATTACGTTAAAGAAAGTAACTTGCTCAGATGCGAAATGTCCAACATCTAATATGTTTATTCCCATTTCCTTATAATCAGAAGCAAAATGATATGTTGTATCACCAGTAATAATACAATCAGCTCCCTTTGAAACTGCTTTAGCAATAAAATCTTGACCACTACCATTTATTATTGCAATTTTAGAAACTTTATCTTTACCTTTAACAACTCTTAAATTAGATATATTTAAAGCACCTTTAATTTTACTTACTAGCTCTTCTAAAGATATTTCTTCATCTAAAGATACTAATCTCCCTAATCCAGCACTATCATCTCTATTATTCTTTTCTAATATTATAGAGTCATTAAATCCTAATATAGAAACAATAGTATGATTTAATCCATTTTCTACTGAATCTAAATTGGTATGGCTTGCATAAAGAGAAATATCATTTTTTATAAGTTCTATTATTTTTTTACCTTGCAAAGTATCAGTTGTAATACTACTAGGCTTTCTAAAAATAAGAGGATGATGAGTTATAATTAAATCAACATTTTCGTCTTTTGCTTCTTCAATTACCTTTAAAGTACAATCTAATGCTAATAACACTTTTTTAACTTCTTTATTTCTATCCCCAACCATTAAACCAACATTATCGAAATCTTCTTTTAAGCATATTGGTGCTAATGTTTCCATTTCTTTAATAACATTATTTACTTTTATCATAAAATCACCTTATAAATAATTTAACATACTAGTTATAATACTAATTTTCTCTTTTATTTCTTCTCTTCTCTTATTTGCACTTACAGTTGCTTCAGTTATAAATCCTAAAATTTTATTATATTCATCTATTTTATTTTGTAAGAAATCTTTCATTAATGAATGTTTACTTCTTAATAATATTGGACTTATTTCATAATATATACTATCAAGTTCAGTTGTTTGACCTTCTGCACTTCTTACTTTAAATAATTCATAATATATTCCTTCATCAAGGCATAAGTCTTCCTTTATAATCTCATAATTATTTTTATATAAATACTCTCTTAATACCTCTGGATTTTGTGCTGGCACTAAAATTAAATATTCAGCAGATTTTACTTTTTCTAAATCAGCTTCTAATATATCTCTGATTAAATTACCACCCATACCTGCTATTACAACTTCATTAGCTTCATTTACTTCTAGTGGCTCAAACCCTCCACCTAATCTAAATTCTAATTCGTCTCCAGCACCTTCAAGTATTGCATTTAATCTCGCCTTATCTAATGGGTCTTTATTAATATCACAAGCAATAGCTTTATTACATATTCCTCTTTCTAGTGCTATTAACGGAACATATCCATGATCAGTCCCTATATCTGCAAGTACTTCTACATTTTCTAAATTTTCGATTATAAATTCTATTCTATTACTAACTTCCATTTTAACTACCTCTATATATATTATTTAATCATTTGCTCTAATATTTTATATTATTTTTAAATCCAAGCTTATTATTTATATTATGGCTAGCTCTTATAACACTTCTACCTGTTTTTAGGTTGGATGTAATAACAGATAAGCCACTAGACTAGTTTCCTTGGGACATAACAAATTTCAATCTTCACATAGAGTTAACACTCTATGCTAAAGCTAAAAATTCAGTTTATCTTGACTTTATTAAGTTATGCTATTTTAAAAATTTTATTTAATTAAATTTACCTACTTAATGCAAAAATTAGCACCAACTCTGGTGCTAATTAACTAATCTAAGTAATCTTTTAACTTCTTACTTCTAGATGGATGTCTAAGCTTTCTTAATGCTTTTGCTTCTATTTGTCTAATTCTTTCTCTTGTAACATTAAACTCTTTACCAACTTCTTCAAGTGTTCTTGCTCTTCCATCATCTAATCCAAATCTTAATCTTAATACTTTTTCTTCTCTAGGAGTTAATGTATCTAAAACGTTAATTAATTGTTCTTTAAGCATAGTAAATGCGGCTGCTTCAGCTGGTGCAGGAGCATCATCATCAGGTATAAAGTCTCCTAAGTGAGAATCTTCTTCTTCACCAATAGGTGTTTCAAGTGAAACTGGCTCTTGAGCAATCTTTTGAATTTCTCTTACCTTCTCTACTGGAAGATCCATAACTTTAGAAATTTCCTCAGGGAAAGGATCTCTACCTAATTCTTGTAATAATTGTCTTTGAACTCTTATTAACTTGTTAATAGTTTCTACCATATGAACTGGTATTCTTATTGTTCTTGCTTGATCAGCTATGGCTCTAGTAATCGCTTGTCTTATCCACCATGTAGCATAAGTAGAAAATTTAAATCCCTTTCTAAAGTCAAACTTTTCTACCGCTTTAATTAATCCAAGGTTTCCTTCTTGAATTAAGTCTAAGAATAACATTCCTCTACCAACATATCTTTTAGCTATACTAACAACAAGTCTTAGATTGGCTTCAGCAAGCTTCTTTTTAGCATACTGACTTCCTTCTTCAATTTGCTTAGCAAGCTCCATTTCTTCTTCAGATGATAATAGTGGAACTTTACCTATTTCCTTTAAATACATTCTTACTGGGTCATCAATTGCAATACCCTCTGGTACTGATAAATCAATCTCCTCTTCAATAATGTCAACATCATTGGCTACACCTTGAACTTCGATTCCCATTGATTCAAGTACCTCATAAATTTTTTCAATTTGTTCTGGACTTAAATCTATATTTTCTACCTCATCTAATATTTCTTGATATGTTAGTACCCCATTCTTTTTACCTTTGTCAAGTAAATTCTTTACGATACTCATTCTATTATTTCTATCTTGACCATCCTTAGGCTTATTCTTATTTACTTTTGTTTTTTCTTCCACTAGCTGACTACCTCCTTTCGTTATATGACCAACTACACTCTCTTACTCTCTTTCAACTTTTTTGTAATACTTGCTAATTCAATGGCTAATTTAATTGATTCTTCAATTTTACCTTGATTCTCAAGTTCTTTTTGCTCTTTTCTCAGTTGATCGATTCTTTGCTTCAATTTATACGAATGTATTTCATTAATTAAATCATCAATTTGTACTTTTATATTATCAGCAAAGAATATATTCTCTTCTTTAATCTTAACTAATTCTCCAATACTTTTTGCATTGCTTAGTCTTGATTCTATAAATGATTCTATGTTATTTATATTTTCCCCTTTTCCCAATATAATAACAGTGAAAATTTCTTTATGTTCTAGCAAAATAAAGTCGTTTTCTGATATTCTTTCCTCTATATACTGTAAATACTCTTCATTTTCAAGCATCATTTTTAATAGTGTTCTTTCTGCTTTTAAAAATCCAGGTTCTACATATAATTTTGACCTATCTTCTTCCTTATTATTCCTAAAATCATTTTCTCTATTATCTTTCATTTTAATTTTAAGGATATCATACAACGCCTGCTCTTTTATGCCAGTATTTTCAGATGCCTTTTTAATATAAACATCTTTTTCTATAGGATCCAAATCTGAAATTATATCCATTATTCTCTTTGAATATAAAATTACGGATTGACTATTTTTAAAATCAATTCCTTCTTCAGCCTTCTTAATTCTATAGTCTATTAATGGCTCCGCATTATTTATTAATTTTAAAAATGCCTCTCTTCCATTACTTCTGACATATTCATCAGGGTCTTTTCCTTGAGGGATACTTAATACCCTAACATCAAAACCTGCAGTCCTTAAAATTTCAAGACCTCTTAATGTTGCCATCTGCCCTGCTAAATCAGCATCGTAAGAAATTACAACCTTATCTGCATATCTCTTTAGTAATCTTGCTTGATTAATTGTTAAAGCAGTTCCTAAAGATGCAACGACATTAGTTATACCATATTGATGCAATGATATTAAATCCATATATCCTTCTACGATAACAAAATACCTCTCGCTCATATTATGCTTTAAAGCAAAATTTAATCCATATAAATTAGTACCTTTTTGGAAAACTAAAGTTTCAGGTGAATTTAAATACTTAGGCTTTGAATCATCTAATACTCTTCCACCAAATCCAATTACCTTACCTTGATAATCAAACACCGGGAACATAACCCTATTTCTAAACCTATCATATTTTCTACCTTTTTCTTTATTAACAGAAATAAGACCTGCTTCTTCTAATAACCCATCATTAATGCCTTTTTTTCTTAAATAGAACATTAAACTATTCCAACTATCATTGGCATATCCTAAGCCAAACTTTTTAATTGTTTCTTCTTTAATTCCCCTATTTAAAAAGTATTCTTTTGCATTTTGGTTATTCATAAGATTTGAAAAGAAGAACTTTGCTGCCTCAACATTTACTTTATATAACAACTCTTTTTTTCTATTACTTTGGCTTTGTTCTCCATTTCCTAATTTCAAAGGAATATTCGCCCTATTAGCTAAATATTTAACAGCTTCAATAAAAGGTAAATTTTTATCTTTCATCACAAAGGAAATGACATTTCCAGCTTCTCCACATCCAAAACACTTATAAATTTGCTTTTCTTGAGATACTGAGAAAGAAGGTGTTTTTTCATTATGAAAAGGGCATAGTCCCGTGAAGTTTCTACCAGCCTTCTTTAGTCTAACCCTTTCAGAAATTACATCTACAATATCATTTTGTGATTTTATTTTTTCTAAAATCTCTTCAGAAATCTGCAAGGAGATCCCTCCTTACCTAATATTTTTTCCCACTCTATACATTTCGACATATTATTATAAATTCCTTCTAACTTTTTTAATTAAATTTATTTTATTATGTCATACTCATAGAATTTTTATTGTTATTCTACCCTAATATTATTAATTCTATCTCAATTCTTAAAATCCTTTTTCTTCTACAAAATTTATTGTTCCCAATTTTTTTGTATTATACAACTTTTTTACTAATAAATTACAAACTTTGGAACATATATTTTATTAAATGTTGAAATACAATAATCATCTGTCATTCCTGCTATATAATCTGCAACGCCTCTTTTTAATCCTTCTTCATTTGCAATTTCTTTATAAAGATTAGGCAATTCTTCACTATGTTTATAAAAATAATCTATTACATGTGTCAATATAAATTTTGCTTTACCACGCTCCTCCTTTAAAACATCGGCTAAATAAATATTTTTAAACATATATCTTCTTAATTCAATCATTGCTTCCTTAACTTCATCACTTTGCTTAATATCGTATTTACCATTTTTTAAATTTTCTGTTGTTTCATTTATCATATCATTAATAAGTACATGTATTCTCTCCGAATGATTTTTCCCTAATACTTTAATAATCTCCTTAGGTAATTGTTCTTCATGTAATAATCCTGCCCTAATTGAATCATCAATATCATGATTTAAATATGCAATCTTATCACTATACTTTACTATTCGACCTTCTAATGTTTTTGCTATATTTTCTTTTTGTCCTAATCCACTATGATTAAGTATACCATCTATAACTTCTTCAGTAAGATTTAATCCTTTTCCATCTTTCTCTAGCTTCTTTACCACTCTTACACTTTGTTCATTATGCCTAAATCCACCATCTAAAAATTCATTAAGTACCTCTTCACCATTATGGGCAAAAGCAACATGTCCTAAATCATGGCCTAATGCAATTGCTTCAATAAGCATTTCATTTAATCCTATACCTGCACCTATAGTTCTTCCTATTTGTGCAACTTCTAAAGTGTGAGTAAGTCTAGTTCTATAGTGATCTCCAAAAGTTCGTATGTATACTTGTGTCTTATGCTTCAATCTTCTAAAGGATTTACAATGTATAATTCTATCCCTATCCACCATAAAACAAGTTCTAATATTATCAGCTTCTTCTTTTATCTCTCTCCCCATACTTTTATTACTATGAATAGCTTCTGGAATTAATGTCAAGTCTTCGTTATTTTCTATTCTTTCTCTTATTTCCATATAACTCACCTCAAAATAATCTATTCTATATTTTTCTCATAAATCCTCTATTTTATAATAGGTATCACATTATTATATTTTATTCTCTCTCCTAGCTATGTATATTTATATATTTTCCATAATATTATTATAATAAGAAAATTTAATAAGGAGATTTATAATGAACAATGAAAATAACGTCATTGATATTGATAATATAAGGAAAAATATACTTCCTAAATTTTTTTTAGATAATGCTGATATTACTATGATTAAATTTAAAGATACTGACAAGCAAAGAGCGGTATTTAAAATAAGCTCAAATAATAAGAATTATTGTTTAAAAAAAGTATATTATGATGAAAGGAATTTACTATTTGTTTATTCAGCAATGGAATGGTTATATAGAAATAATATCAAGGTCCCTAAATTGCTACCTTCATATGATAAGTGCAGATATATTATTTATGAAGGTATGCTTTTTATTTTAACTCCTTGGGTTGAAGGTGAAAAATGCGATTTTGATTCACTAAGTGACTTAAATTTGTCTATTGAAACTCTTGCAAAATTACATAAATGTTCTAAAGACTTCAGCCCAATTGATGGTAGTGAAAAAAGAATTGGATTAGAAGATTATTATCTTTCTGTAAATAAACACTTTAATGAACTCCTAGAAAATGCAAATTTAGCTTTTTCATATAAAGATAAATTTTCTAAAATATATTTAAAAAACTTTGATAATAACTTAGCACTTGCAAAATTATCTCTTGAAATATCTTCATCAATAAACAATAATGATTTAAGTATATCCCTATGTCATGGTGATTATGTAAATAAAAATATATTAATAAATAAATCTAATAATGATGTTTGGATTATTGACTTTGATAAATGTAAAATAGATTATTCCGCTCATGATATTTCTTATTTTTTGAGAAGATTACTTAAGCGTAACACAACTAACTGGAATTCCGCTTTAACTGTTAATATTCTTAATACTTATAGAAAGTATAATAATTTGAGCAAATCAGATTTAAAGTATATTTTAGCTTATTTAGCATTTCCTCAAAAATACTGGAAAATTTCTAGAGATTACTATAAAAACATTGATAAGTGTAATAAAAATTCATTTATTTCTTTATTGACCAAAGGGTTAAATCATTCAGAAGCGCAACTTGATTATATTAATAATATGATTGACATATATAAACGTTACTATGATATAAAATTTTAAGAATAAAAATAAAGGAGTGTTTTCACACTCCTTTATTTTTATTCTTATTTTAATTTTTAATTTCTTGGATTCTTAACTTGTGCTTGTGCAGCTGCAAGTCTTGCAACAGGCACTCTAAATGGTGAACAAGATACATAATTTAATCCAATATCATGACAGAATTCAACTGATGATGGATCTCCTCCATGTTCTCCACAAATACCTAATTTGATATTTGGTCTTGAAGCTCTACCTTTTTCAGCTGCAATCTTAACTAATTGCCCAACGCCTTTTTGATCAAGCTTAGCAAATGGATCTTGTTCATATATTTTTCTTTCATAATAATCTGATAAGAATTTAGCAGCATCATCTCTTGAGAAACCAAATGTCATTTGTGTTAAATCATTTGTTCCAAATGAGAAGAATTCAGCTTCCTTAGCTATTTCATCCGCAGTTATAGCAGCTCTTGGAATTTCAATCATTGTACCAACATGGTATTCTAATTTAACTCCCTTTTCTTTCATAACTTCCTCTGCTGTTCTAACAACTATATCCTTAACAAACTTTAATTCTTTTACTTCACCAACTAAAGGAATCATTATTTCTGGAACTATATCATATCCCTTATTGTTCTTAACTTCTATTGCAGCTTCAATAACTGCTCTAGTTTGCATTTCAGCAATTTCTGGATAAGAAACAGCTAATCTACAACCTCTATGACCCATCATAGGATTAAATTCATGTAAACTTTCTACTGTTCCCTTAAGTTCATCAAATGTTAATCCCATTGTTTTTGCAAGATCTGCAATTTCTTCATCAGTATGAGGTAAGAATTCATGTAGTGGTGGATCTAAAAATCTAATTGTAGCTGGCATTCCCTTTAATGCTTCATACATTCCAATAAAGTCTTTCTTTTGCATTGGAAGTAATTTAGCAAGTGCAGCTCTTCTTTCCTCTTCATTCTTAGCTACTATCATTTCTCTCATAGACATAATTCTATCTTCTTCAAAGAACATATGCTCTGTTCTACAAAGTCCTATACCTTCTGCTCCAAATTCAACGGCTTGCTTTGTATCTCTTGGGTTATCTGCATTAGTTCTAACTTTAAGCTTTCTAATATCATCTGCCCATCCCATAAATGTTGCAAAGTGCCCTGAAATTTCTGGAGTAACTGTTTTTATAGCTCCACCAAATACATTTCCTGTAGATCCATCTATTGAAATATAATCTTCATCAGTATAAACTTTTCCGTTAGCTTCTAAAGTTCTAGCTTCTTCATTAACTTTTAAGTCTCCACAACCTGCAACACAGCAAGTACCCATACCTCTTGCAACAACTGCTGCATGAGATGTCATACCACCTCTTACAGTTAAAATACCTTCAGCTGCAATCATACCTTCAATATCTTCTGGTGAAGTTTCAAGTCTTACTAATACTACTTTTTCTCCTTTTTCAGCTCTTTCCTTAGCTTCTTCTGCAGTAAATGCAATTTTACCGCAAGCTGCTCCTGGTGATGCTGGAAGGCCCTTAGCTATAGCATTTGCATTTTTCAATTCATTAGCATCAAAAGCTGGATGTAATAAAGAGTCTAATTGCTTAGGTTCAACTTTAAGTATTGCTTCCTCTTTAGTTAACATACCTTCTTCAACTAAATCAACTGCAATCTTTAATGCAGCTTGAGCTGTTCTCTTACCATTTCTTGTTTGTAAAAAGTATAATTTACCTTCTTCAATAGTAAATTCCATATCTTGCATATCTCTATAATGATTTTCAAGAGTATGAACTATATCCATGAATTGTTTATATATAGCTGGATTTTGTTCTTCTAATTTAGATATTGGAAGTGGTGTTCTAATACCTGCAACAACGTCTTCACCTTGTGCATTCATTAAATATTCACCATAAATTTCTTTTTCACCTGTTGCAGCATTTCTTGAGAATGCAACACCAGTACCTGAAGTTTCTCCCTTGTTACCAAAAACCATTTGTTGAACATTAACAGCAGTTCCCCATTCACCTGGAATATCATTTAATCTTCTATAAACGATGGCTCTTGGATTATCCCATGATCTAAATACAGCCGTAATAGCTTCTGTTAATTGATCTATTGGGTTTTGTGGGAAGTCTTCACCCTTTTCTTTCTTGTATAATTCATTATACTTTACAACTAATTCTTTTAAATCATTTTCATCTAATTCAGTGTCATATTTAACACCTTTTGCTTCTTTAGCTTCATCTATTAAATTTTCAAATAGTCTCTTTTCTATTCCCATAACAACATCAGAGAACATTTGAATAAATCTTCTATATGAATCATAAGCAAATCTTGGATTATTTGTTGACTTTGCAACAGCTTCTACAGCAACGTCATTTAATCCTAAATTTAATATTGTATCCATCATACCTGGCATTGATACCCTTGCACCAGATCTTACAGAAACTAATAATGGATTAGTGTTGCTTCCAAATTCTTTTCCTGTTATTCTTTCTAGTTCTTTGATGTTTGCATGGATCTCTTCTACAATTGAATCTGTAATTTGTTTTCCATCCTCGTAATACTTGTTACAAGCTTCAGTTGTAACTATAAATCCTTGAGGAACTGGAATCCCTATTCTAGTCATTTCTGCTAAATTTGCCCCTTTACCTCCAAGAAGGTTTCTCATTGACCCGTCACCTTCACTGAAAAGATAAACATACTTTTTATTCTCCATCTCAATACTCCTCCGTTCATACAATAAATATATACTAACAAGATTATAATCTTGTAGTTACCCTTTAATTTACTTTGCCTCTCCTAGATTAACAAATAACTTAGTTATGTTAGTCTTAGAAATTTTACCCACTATTTTTAAATTAAACTTTCCATCGTCTGAATCGCAAGATTTCTCTACTATCGGTATACTATCAATTTCATGTTCTATTATTTTCTTTGCTAAAGAATAAGCACTATCATCTGGTGAACCATAAATTATATTAGGCATTCTAGTCATGATTACTCCAACTGGGACCTTATGTATATCAGTTCCCCCTATCGCAATCTTTAAGAAATCCTTTCTAGAAGCTGCACCAACCAAATTACCATTACTCTCAACAAATAGTGTTCCTACATCATGTAAAAATAAATGAACAATTGCATCATAAACCGTCGTAGCATCGTTAACGGTTACAGGCTTTGACATAATGTCTCCCACCCTTATTTTGGATATATTTTCTAATATGTCCCCGTCAACCTTTTTACCTAAATAAACATAACCTACTTTTGGTCTAGCATCTAAAGTACCAGTCATTGTAAGTATCGCTAAATCAGCTCTTAAAGCTGCTCTTGTTACGCCTAGCTTTTCAGCTATCGCTTCACTTGTAACCGGCTCACCGGCTTTAACTATTTTAATTATTTCCTCTTGTCTGTTTGTAAACTTCAATGCTACCCCTCTTTTCGACTATTAAAGGAATATTCAGACAATTAAGAATTTTTTCTATTTACAGTATAATTATAACATTTTATAATCTTTTTACTATACCTAATTTTAAGAAAATTCTTTCATTTCGTTTGAATATTCCCATTCTTTTCTAATTATCTATATTATATCTTTGTTTTTCTTCGATTTGCTATTTTTTATCATCTTCATCATCAAAATTTACGGTATAAGTAAATGTGTTACTATCATCCTCTTCTTTGGCATTACCTTTTCCATGCATTTTAATACTATCGATATTAACATCTTGCACTTTTTCTTTTACCTTATCTGCAAAATCACTTGCTTTATCTTTTGCCTCATTTACAGCTGCAGAAATATATTTGTTAACTACTTCAACACTTCCATCAGCTTTAGTTATTTCTATAGTTACTTGTGTAACTACGGCTGCAACAACTACAAATGCTAGTATAGGTGGAATAACAATAGCAATAACTCCTGCTGCTATTCCTGCATTTACTGGTACATCAACTAACTTTTTCCCATCCTTACTTACTTTAATTCTAGTAACATTCCCTTTGTTTATTAAATCTTTTAACCAAACCTTTAATTCATCTATAGTTTCAGTTTTCTTGTTATATTCCATATTTTCATTATTATTTGCATTATTTTTAGATTTTTCTTCTAAAAATATTATTGCATCTAAAACACTTCCATTAGATATTTCTAATGCTTCCTTTGCTTCACTATAGCTAACTCCAGTTCTTTCCTTTACTTTATCAACTTTTTCCAATGTAATATCCATACTCTCTCTACTCCTTTATATATTTTAACATTTCTAAACTTTTAGGCTTTCTTGAGTAATTTGAATTAATTATAAACGTTGTTACTTTTTCAATTTGTTGCTTAACCTCTTTTGTAACATTTAGTCTATATATCTTATCCATTGGTGTATTACTTAAAAATCTAAGAGCATTATATCCCGCCCTTGATATATATATTCCATGTTCTTTATTACATGTATCACAAACTCCACCAAAATATGACAAAGAAATATAATCACTTGTATTAATTGCTTTTTTACATATAGAACACTTATCAAATTGCAAACCGTATCCAGTAGCATTAAGCAATCTTAGTTCAAAAGCTCTTATTAATAATTCATACTCCATAGCATCTGTATTTAATAAATATATGCATGTGATGAAATCTCTAAATAAGTTTTTATTTACTTCTCCTTCTTGTACACAAATATCTATTAATTCACAAATATATGATGAATATGTTAATTTATCTAAATTATCTAACAATCCTTGAAATGAATTTATAATTCTTCCTTCTTGTAAATTATATAAATTTCTTCCCTTGAAAAATATATAATCTGCAAAACATAATGGTAATGTAAGTGCTAAGTTTTTACTTTTACTTTTCTTAGCACCTCTTGCTATGAATGTTATTTTCCCTAACTCTTCACAATATGCCCAAATTAGCTTATCATTTTCTTTATAATCTATCGATTTAATTATTACACCTTTAGTTTTTGTAATAGACAGAATAATCAACTCCTATCTACTTATTTTTTTTATATCCTAATTCTCTAAGTAGAAGTCCGTTATCTCTCCATTCCTTTCTTACCTTAACCCAAATCTTTAAATTAATTTTAGCACGAAGGAATCTTTCTATTTCATATCTTGAAGTTTCACCTATCTTCTTTAAACTTGCTCCGTTTTTACCTATTATTATTCCTTTATGTGAATCTTTTTCACAAATCAAGTCTACCTCAATATGATATGTACCTTTCTCGTTTTGTTTCATTTGAATAACATCAACAGCTATTCCATGAGGTACCTCATCTCTTAAGTTCTTTAAAGCTTTTTCTCTTACAATTTCAGCTACAATAAATCTTTCTTGAACATCAGTAATCATATCTTCTGGATAGTATTGTGGTCCTTCTGGCATTTTATCAACCATTAATTTTACTAATGAATCAACATTTTTCCCCTTTAGTGCTGATATTGGTATTAATTCTTCAAAATTATATTCCTTAGAAAACATTTCTAAAGTTTTTGCAACCTTATCATGTGAATTTTCATCAACCTTATTTACAACTAAGAAAACTGGTGCCTTTTGAGCTTTTAAAGCTTCTAATATAAACTTATCTCCTCTACCAATTTCTTCACATGGATTAACTAAAAACAATACTAAATCTACTTCTTTTATTGAATCTTTAGCTGAATTCACCATATATTCACCTAATTTATGTTTAGGCTTATGTATACCTGGAGTATCTACGAAAACTAACTGATAATCATCCCCAGTTAATATAGTTTGAATATTATTTCTTGTTGTTTGAGGTTTATTAGATACTATTGATAATTTTTCCCCCATTATTTCATTTAATAATGTAGATTTTCCTACATTTGGTCTTCCTACTATTGTTACAAATCCTGATTTAAACATTTTATCCTCCTAGCCTTTTAAGTCCTTCTTCGAAAAAACACCTGGAAGTATTTCTTCAAAAGTTTTCACTATATAGTCATTTTCATTCTTTATAATTATTACTGGTATCTTTTCATCTTTAGCAAATTCAGCAATGACCTGTCTGCATATTCCACACGGATAAGTATATGCTTTTATATCACCAACTACTGCTATAGCCTGAATTTCTCTATTCCCTTCATGAACACCTTTAAAAATAGCTGTTCTTTCAGCACAATTTGTTCCACCAAAAGAAGCATTTTCAATATTACTTCCATCATATATTTTTCCATCCTCAAAAAGTACAGCAGCACCTACCTTAAAATTTGAATATGGACAATAAGCTTTTTCCCTTGCTTCTAATGCACTTAAAATTAATTCTCTATATTCCATTCTTATTCCTCCATTTAAATAGTATATCATATATATTAATTTTAATATCTCATAAAAACTAAATATTTATAACTAACTTTATAATTTAAATATAGTAAATATTAATAATGTTAATAAAATTCCTAACACACCACCAACAATTACTTCAAAAACAGTATGAACTTCTGAATCAACCCTACTTTGAGCTGTAATAAATGCCATTAAATAAGCTAATATAATACAAATAGGTTTTTCAGTTATAAGCGAAATAGCTGTTGATATTGAAAATGCCAATGCACTATGCCCACTTGGCATTCCTCCTTTAAGGGGTGTACCTTCACCAAATATAGCCTTAATTATTAATACTGCTAATATAACTATTACTAACGCAATAAAAATCATATATGGCTCTGAATGTTTAATCTTATATACTACCTCATAAGAAAAATTCGATAATTTATCCCAAAACACAATATATCCTACTAACAATGCATTTATTGCTGTTACCAATACAGCTCCTGCCGCAGTGTTTTTAGCCACCTTTGCTAATGGGTGATAATAATTAGTATTTAAATCTACAGCAGCTTCTACTGCTGTATTTACAAGTTCAGCACTAATTACCATTGTAATTGTAATTGCTAATGCTAAAAATTCTGCCTTAGAAATATCAAAGAAAAAACATGCTATAAGTACTCCTATTGAAGCTACAATATGTATTTTCATATTCCTTTGTGTTCTAACAGCATCAATTACCCCATTAATTGCATGATTAAAGCTCTCTAACAACTTTTTCATCTCCATAAATTCACCCTCTTACCATATCTATCTCTTTATATTTAATTTACCTAATATCTCTTCTTCCCTAGTTCTCATTTTAGCTTTATCTTCATCATTCATGTGATCATATCCTAATAAATGAAGTATTGAATGTACTACTAAATAACAAACCTCTCTCTCAAAAGAATGATTATATTCTATACTTTGTTCTTTAGCTCTTTCTAATGATAAAACCATATCACCTAGTACTAATTCTTCTCCATCTAAATATATTTCATTAAATTTTTTATTTTTATAAACATTTTTAAATACCATATTTTCAGGATAATCTAGCATAGGAAAAGATAATACATCCGTTACTTTATCTATCCCTCTCGTTTCATTATTTATTTCTCTTATTTCATTATTATCTACAAACAAAAGTGAAATTTGATATGGGATTGTAACTTCTTCATCTTTTAATGCCACATCACACACTTCATTAATAATATTAATTAAGTCATCTGTTACCTCAATTGAATTTTGTCTATTATCAGTATATAACATACTTTCTCCCTTCCTTATACTTATCATATAATATGTGTACTATTATTGCTTGCGTTTATTCATTATACGTCTTTTATTTGAACTTCGCAACTTATATAAAAAGGGAGGTTTCCCTCCCTTTTTACTCTTTCCCCTTTTCAGTTGGATATTCTATCCTATGATGATAAATACCTTTTAAAACTCTTAAGAAACAAGCTTTAATAACTTCTAGTTCTCTAAATGTTAAATCACACTCATTTAATTGATTAGAGTTCATTTTATCCTTAACAATATTATTTACCATATCTTCAATTTTCTCTAATGTTGGTTCTTGAATTGATCTTACAGCAGCTTCAACACTGTCTGCCATCATAATAATTGCAGCTTCTTTACTTTGAGGTTTTGGTCCTGGATATCTAAAATCTTCCTCTCTTATCTCATCTGGATTCTCACTACTATTTTTTAAAGTATAATAAAAATACTTTACTAATGTAGTTCCATGGTGCTGAACAATCATATCACTTACTACCTTAGGAATATCATATTCCTTAGCTAACTCTAAACCATCCTTAACATGTGAAATTATTATTGTAGTACTTAATGTTGGTGAAATTTTATCATGAGGATTTGTACCTCCTAATTGATTTTCTCCAAAGAAAAATGGCCTTTTGATTTTTCCTACATCATGATAATAGGCTCCTACCCTAACTAACATAGGATTAGCTCCTACCTCTTCCGCTGCAACTTCAGCCAAATTAGCTACCATTACACTATGATGATATGTTCCTGGTGCTTCCATTAATAATCTCTTTAATAATGGATTATTAGGATTAGACAATTCTAATAACTTCATATTAGTAACTAAACTAAAGCTTGATTCTAAAAATGGTAATAACCCCATTGCTAGAATTCCTGAAATAAATGCTCCAAATACAGCTAATATCACATCCAATAATATTTGTTTTATATTATTAGATAAAAGTATTCCACTAGATAAAATTACAACAGCAACAGCAGCTGCTACATAAACAGTTGAATATAGTATATCATTTCTTTGACTAACTTTCTTCAATGTAGTTGACGATACTATAGTTGATACAATCCCAATCAAAATCACCTGTGGATCAAATCCAACAATAACTGCTACAAACAATAAATTTAAAGAATTTATTACAATAGAAATCTTTGAATCTAAAAATACAGTCATAAGTATAGGAGCACAAGCTATTGGTATTATAAATAATGATACAAACGTAAATACTCTTGCCGAAATTACTGATAATAAATTTAATAATAAAATTAAAAATACTAATTTTGTATCTATTAAGATTTCTTTCTTTTCTTTTTTTAGATACATATACTGCATTCCTAATACAAATAAAACAAAAAAGGCTAATATTATATAAGTATAAATATAATCTTTACTTAAATCCTCTCCTACAAGGCCTAGTTCTGTCAAAATATTTATTTGTTGCTGAGTAATCGGCTCTCCTTCTTTAACAATAGTTTGATTCTTTTTAATCATCACCTTAGAAACACTTTTTAATGCTTCTTTTACAGCTTCGTCAGTTTTAGACTGATCAAAAAAATAATTAGCTTTAATTTGACTTTCACACATTTCTCTTAAAATAACTTCAATATTTGACTCTAACTCTTGACTCGATAAATAATCATCAACAATTGTTTTTGCTTCTGCTATATCCTCGCTATTATCTTCTTCTATTTGCTTTTCATAACCCTTATCTATAGCAGTTAATGCTATCCATTGTAATTCTGTGTCCTTATCTACATTTAAATCTAGCAAAGTTTTATACTCTGCATCTGAAAGCTTAAATGCATCTATTTTTTTCAACTCACTTATCTTACTTTTTTCGTCTATATCATTACTCTTCAAATTAATTAACTTATCAAAAAAGCTTTTTATATTCTCACTTGCTTCTATTTTAATTTCATTTTTAAGTGTAAATTTTTTTTCTACCTTTGCCGTAACCTCTTGTTCCTTAGCTTTAGTAGCTTCTTCATCAATTATATCTCGTGGTGCTTTAATATCTACTGTTGCAATATCACCTTCATTTAATTTATATCTCTTTGGTGTGACAACGGTCAACATTATAAAATAAATGAAAATAGCTGTAATAGTAAATAAAAATATTCTTTTCCACTTATCCATATGCGCCTTTTTTAAAACATCACTTTTATCTTTCATTTAGTTCACCTTCTCATCTTCCCCTAATTTTAATAGCCTACGGTTTCTTCACTAACTATGTTTTGCTCTACAACAAATACTACCTTTACTAATAAATTCTCTTCATCCTGCATTTCATTATCTATTAATTTATCAACTATCTTTGCATCTCTATTTAAATCATTTAACAATGAGTTTTCTAATTCTTTAACCGAATTTTCAATTGCCTCATCTTGAGATAAATTAATTTCTTTCTCTACTCTCTCATAATATAACACCTTATTAAATATTTTTCCACTCTTTTCTATTTTATCATATTGTTCAAAATCTTTTATAGCCTTTTTCAAGTATATTTTCTTACCAAAAATAGATATATAAATATCACTATCTTTTCTTCCACTTCTTTCTAAAGAAGTACCACTAACTTTTACATTTATAGATTTTTCATAAAACGTATTTGCAATCACTATTCCTCTTGGCGGCAAAATATATTCCCCACCTTCAGCCCCATCAATACCTTCAATTATAACATCACCTGCTTTTACTAATTGACCTGCTTTCACAGCACTTCTTCCAGCAAATGTATATACTCTCTTTATTTCTCCTTCTCTAGTGGCTACAAGATTCCCATATTCATAATTTTCAGCTTGTGGAGGATTAATCTTTTCCTCAACTGTAACTTTTAATGTAGAACCTTCAATCCTTACTCTAAGCCACAATATTTCATTGCTCATATTTTCTAATTTCTTTTCTATCTCTTTTACATCAATAGAATCTTTAGATATCCCAGGCTTTATTCCTATTTCACTTAATTCTTTTCTAATTTCAAATGGAGGAATATTTTTTTGAACTTCTACTTCTATAGACCATATGTAAGTAGATAAATAAAATATTATTCCTAAAAAAAGTACAGATCCAATTGCTAATGACATTCTTTTTTTGATACCACCTAAAAAAAATACAAACCCATTACTTTTTATAATATTTATTCTGCCACCTAAATTTACAACAATCTCCCTAACTTTAGCATAATCCAAATAATCTATTTCTAATACTAGTGTTGCTGCATCTTTTCTTTTTATTTTATATACTCTTATATTTTTACTCCAAAATACATTTAATAATCTTTCGGTATTTACGATTTTAATTTCAACTAATATTTTTCCCTTTTTTATCTTATCAAAAGCCATTTATCATTCACCTCACATATTCAATTGAATCAAAATAACCTTTAATAGTTATTGTAGCTGATGCTATATACAATATTTCAAAACTATTGCCCTTTATTTCTATAGGTGACATATTAGTATTAATCTTTATCCTATCTTTTTCAAATACCATTATTCCTTTGTGATTTTCTATAGTTATTTCATTTCTTCCTATAACAATAATCTTTGGTACATCTAAAATCACATCTTTAGGAAGATCTAGTTTTTCTACTAACATCTCTTTTCCTCTATTAAACTTCTTTTCCATAACTTCTCCCCTTTTTCAAATACTCTCTCATTGTACCTTATGATTTAATTTTAAAGAAAATCACAAAAATAAAAAAAAAGAACTCAATTTACATTGAGTTCTTTTTTTATATTTACTATTTAAATACTCTTTAACAATTTGACTTACAAGATTCTCATCTGCTCTATCTACAACCTTTGGTCTAACTGCTGACATAAGTTTACCCATGTCTTACATGCTATATGCACCCAATTCTGTAGCTGTTCTTTTACAATTCGTAAAATATCTTCTTCACTTAATTGCTGAGGAAGGTAACCTAGCAAGATTCCAAATTAAGATTTATCCTCTTTTATAGAATCCTGTCTATTTCCCTTTTCAAATTCAAGCATTAAATTACATTGCTTGACTTCTTTTGCTAATATCTCTATAACCTTATCGTCCTCAAGCGTAACACCGCAGGTCTTTTTACTAGCAATATGCAGAATATATACCTCTAAAATTAATTCTAAAATCACTTTAAAATTTAATATTTTTCGGTTTTCTTGCAGCCTTCTCTTATTGTTGGCATACTTAAATACCGTTTTTAAAAATTAAAAACTACTTGAATTTTCTCTTTCTTGCAGCTTCTGATTTTTTCTTTCTCTTAACACTTGGTTTTTCATAATGTTCTCTCTTTCTAACTTCTGAAAGAACCCCAGCTCTTGCGCATTTTCTCTTAAATCTTCTTAATGCACTTTCTAGTGTTTCGTTTTCTCCAACTTTGATTTCTGACATCTATTATCCCTCCCTCCGCTAGCTCAAATTAGTATCTTTAACTCAGCTACGGGCTTAATAACACATATTGTATTATACAATAATTATTACGAAAATGTCAATATTATTTATACTATTTTTCTATTAACCCGGTGGCCATTTCAATTCACGTGCACCTAAAACATGAAAATGTAAGTGATTTACTGTTTGACCGCCATCTGCTCCACAATTATTGACAATTCTGTAGCCTGAATCAGCAATATTTAGTTCCCTTACTATTTTATTGATAACCATGAATATGTGTGAAACTATATTGGAATTTTTTTCATCCAATTCATTAGCACTACTTATATGCTCTTTAGGTATAACTAAAAAATGAACAGGAGCAGCTGGACTTATATCATAAAAAGCTAAGACCTTATCATCTTCATATATTTTTTTTGATGGTATTTCACCTGCTACTATTTTACAAAATAAACAATCTCCCATAAACTCACCTCCTTTAACTGAAACTCCAAATTTTCAATTTGTCTAATTGAAGTTACTCCTTCGATTTCAAGAGAAGGAGTTTCCCTTTTAACCAGTTAATAGCTAATAGTTAATAGTTAAAATGAACTATTAACTATACACTCCTAACTCTTAACTATCCTAAACCATGCTTGCTATAGCATAATCTTTTACAGCTTCTTCTATCTTAACATCTACTATTTTACCAGTAATATTAGCTGACATGCAATGTACTATAACTTTAATATAGTTCCTTGTATATCCTTCGTAGAAATCTGGCTTATCTTTAACTTCTTTTTCTATTAATACGTCCATTACTCTTCCAATGAACTTTTCTGTAAATGCATGTTCATTAATATCATTTAATTCTATTAATGCCTTACTTCTCATTTCTTTAACAGTTCCATCTAATTGGTTTGGCATATCAGCTGCCTTTGTTCCCTTTCTTGGGCTATATTTAAATACATGAGTTTTAGTTAAATGAATTCTCTTTAAATATTCATATGTTTCATTAAATTCCTCTTCTGTTTCTCCTGGGAATCCAACAATTACATCTGTTGAAATAGATACATCAGGTAATGTTTTTCTTAACATATTAACTGATGCTTCATATTCTTCAGCAGTATATCTTCTATTCATTCTCTTTAGTGTTGCATCACATCCACTTTGAAGAGATAAATGGAAGTGTGGACATAATTTTTTAAATCCTTTAATCTTTTCAACTACTTCATCAGTAAAGAATGCAGGTTCAATAGATCCTATTCTTATTCTTTCTATTCCATCAATCTTTTCTATTTCTTCTATTATGTTAATTAAATTTATATTACCCTCTAAGTCTAATCCATAAGAAGCTGTATGTATTCCTGAAAGTATTATTTCCTTAAATCCATGAGCTGCAAGTTCTCTAACCTCTGATAACACCTTATCAGGATCCTTTGAGCAAACAGAACCTCTTGCATAAGGTATTGTGCAGTATGTGCAAAATCTATTACATCCATCTTGAATTTTTAAAAATGCTCTTGTTTTATCTTGATAATCTTCGATTTTTAAATCTTCGAACTTTTTATTTTGAAGTACTGGTTGTACGTGAACCTGTGGTTGCCCTTCATCTTTAGCTTTATTAACGTAATATACTACATCGCCCTTATTTCTCGTACCTAAAACTACATCTACTCCAGGTATTTCAGAAACTTCTTTTGGTGCCATTTGAGAGTAACATCCAACTGCTGCAATTATTGCATCTGGATTTGTTCTTCTAGCTCTACTTATTATCTGTCTAGATTTTTTATCTCCCATATTAGTAACTGTACAAGTATTTATTACATACACATCTGAAAATTCATTAAAATCTACAACTTCATATCCTTCTCTAATGAATTTTTCAGCCATAGCTTCTGACTCATACACATTAACTCTACAACCTAATGTAGCAAATGCAACTTTCATTAATCATTTCCTCCTAAATCACTTAGCTCATATTGTATTAACGCTGTTGCAACAAACCCAGCCGTTTCAGTCCTTAATATTCTTTTTCCAAGGGTTACTATATGAGCACCTTTTTCTTTTAGCTTTTCTATTTCTTCTTCTTCAATTCCGCCTTCTGGCCCTACAAATATTCCAACACTTTTTATATCGCTAGCCTTTTCTTCACTTCTGATTTTATTTATTAAAGTCTTAACACCAAAATTTTCTGCATTTTCGTAAGGAACTATAAATAAATCTAAGTCATTTATTTTTCCTAATACATCTTCAAATTCCAAAGGCTCAATTACTCTTGGAACAATACTTCTTTTACTTTGCTTTGCAGCCTCAAGTGCAATTCTATTTAATCTATCTAATTTTTTAAACTCACCTTTTAATTTAACATCTACTCTATGAGTAATTGTTGGTATAAACTCTGTTATCCCTAATTCTGTACCTTTTTGAACTATCAAATCCATCTTTTGAGACTTTGGAAGCCCTTGAAATAAATAAATTTTAATATCACTTTCATTATTTAAGTCAAGCTTTTCTATTATTTCAAGTAACACCTCTTGTTTACTTACATTTGTAACTTTCGCTAAATATTCTGCTCCCTCACAGTTATTTAATACTACTTTTTCACCTTCTGAAATTCTAAGCACTTTATATATATGCTTTACATCATCACCTATGATTTTAGCTACATCTCCATTAATTAATTCTTTTGGAGTAAAAAATTTATGCATTATTTTATTCTCTCCTAAAAACTATTTTAACTTGGCAACTATACAGTTCCATTCACCATCTCTATTTTTTTCCATAACTTCAAATCCAGTTGCTTCAAGCTTCTCACAAACCATATCAACTCTATCATGTATTATACCTGATGTAATAAATACACCACCATCTTTAAGTACTCTTTTAACATCATCAGTTAATATACAAATTATTTCAGCTAAAATATTTGCAACAACTATATCTGCTTTTCCATCTATAACTTCAACTAAATTTCCATGAAGTATTTCTATATTTTTTAACTTATTATATCCTACATTCTCAATAGAAGACTCTACTGCTACAGGATCCAAATCTACTCCTACAGCTAATTTAGCTCCTAATTTTGCAGCTGCAATCGCTAATATTCCAGAACCACATCCAACATCAAATACAGTACTATCTTCTTTAACATACTTTTCTAATGATTGAATACACATTCTAGTAGTTTCATGTGTACCTGTACCAAAAGCCATTCCTGGATCTAAATCAACTACTAATTCACCATCTTTAGCTTCATATTCTTCCCAAATAGGTTTAACTACTATTTTTTCTCCAACCTTTGTAGGCTTATAATATTGTTTCCATGTATTTGCCCAATCTTCTTCATGCATTTTTTCATGCTCAACCTTAGCTTCACCTAAGTCAAGACCCATTTCTTTAAGCTCTGTTAATCTTTCATTAACATACTCTAAAACATCTTCAATATTATCTTCTTCTGCAAAATAAGCTTTTACAACTGCAACCTTTCCTTTATGTTCTAAAACATTTATATCTGCAAAATCCCAAGTTAATGGTCCTTGTTCTCTTCCTAAAATATCCTCTGGATCTTCTATTGCAACCCCTTTGCAATCTAAGCTATAAAATATTCCTGATATTGGTTCTAATGCCTCACTCTTAGTTATTACTCTAACCTCTATCCATGTTCCATCCATCTATGAATCATCCTTTCAAATCTTTTCTCTTTGACTAATACTATATTTTACACATATGTTTACATAAAGTCTATAGAATTTTATATAGAAAAAGGATAACTATGAATTATTTATTTATAGTTATCCACTATTTATCCTTTTCAAGCAACAATATCTTTATTACTTTTCTTACTTTTTATGAACCTAGCTTTTCTTATCATTTTATCATTAGCCATATTATACGTAATTGCTCCTGTACATACAAATATTATCCCTAACTGTGGTGCATATAATGTACAATCAACAATTCCTTGAATAATTACCATAGCATTTATAGATGCAATTAACGGTAACAACTTATTATGCTGCTTATATAATTTTATCATATCTCTATATAAATTTAGTTTCACATATAAATAAATTCCTAATCCTACTACACCTACACCAACTAAAAAAGCAAGCCATAAATTATGTGGATGAATTAAAAATGAAATAATTTTATTTTGTAAAGTAGGATCATCTTTAAAAATAAAATTTGATCCATGTTCAAATGTTCCAAGCAAACCCCACCCTAAAATTGGTTTTACTAAAAACATCTGAATTGCACCTTTCCATATTCCAACCCTTGAATTAAATGATGTTACAATTTCTCCTATAGGCGTTGTTTTTGCAACTTTATTCTGAACTGTCATAAATAAAATTGCCAATATACTTACTGTTATAGAAATAGCAATTAATCCTTTAAAATCTTTTTTTTCCTTCATCAAGTAATATATAAATATTCCACCTACTAATGCTATAAAAGCACCTGATGATTCCGTTAACATCAATGCTATCACTATTAAAACAATTATAATATTATAAGTTACCCCTTCACTTTTATCCTTTTTTGTACCTTTAAGATAAAATATTATTAAAATTATATTACCAAACCATGCACCTGTCATATTAGGATTTCCAAAGGAACTAAAAATCCTATGTTCTGGCATTCCAACTAATGTAAATGCTATTTTTTCTATAATGCCTCCTATAGCAGCAATAGTGCTCAAATATACCGTTGTTTTTAATACTGTATTAATTCTACTTACTTTAACAAAATAATTCTGAGCAAATATACATAATGCAAAATACAATAAGAAACCAAATGATGCTATAAAAGATAAAATACTTTTATTTACTATTCCACTAACCATAGAATATATAAACAAACAGAACAACCCTATATTCCAATAATTCATTTCTACTTTTATCTTTCCTTTAATCAATAAATTCACAGCAAATACAGCTGGTATAATAGCTGTAAAAGGTGAAAAAACTATCATAATAATATAATATATCATAATTTACCACCAACTCTTATTATTTACAAAAAAAAAACATATAACTGCATAAGTATACACATAATAAATATTTAATTCAAAACCCCTAGATATCTTTTCAATAAATTTTTCTAATAAATATTAATATATAATTAGTATCTCCATTTAATTATTTTATTTATAAAAAAATACTTTCGTTTACATATACTTAACTGATAATAAAGTTGTTATAAATTAAATACATTTAATTTTTTATTACTTATATATATTTTTCAATTTAATCTTTTTATATACCTAATAGTTACAGTTTTATTTATATTATGGTAAAATTTTATAATAATTATTAAGTTAGGAGGTTATTAACTTGTCACATATAGTTGCTAAAGAAGCCTTTAAATCTTTAGAAGATAGATTAAACAAATTCCCTCAAGGTGTTCCACCCTCTGAAACACTTTATAAAATCTTAAGTGTTTTATATACTGAAGAAGAAGCTGCACTAGTAGCTAAACTTCCAATTAGACCTTTCAATATTTCCATGGCAAGTAAAATTTGGAATGTATCCCTTTCAGAGGCTGAATTTATGCTTGAATCTTTGGCTAGTAAGGCTTTAATTTTAGATACGGAATATAATGGTGAAAGAAAATTTGTAATTCCACCTCCAATGGCAGGTTTTTTCGAATTTGCACTTATGAGAGTCCGTGGTGATATTGATCAAAAATTACTGTCTAAACTCTTTTATCAATATCTCAATGTAGAAGAAGATTTTATTAAAGATTTATTTCTAGGAACAGAAACTAGATTTGGTCGAGTTCTTATATCAGAAGATATTTTACCAGAAACCATAGCTTCAACACCAACTCCTGAAAACTCACTATATATTTTAGATTACGAACGTGCCACCTATTTAATAAAAAATGCAAAACATATTTCTTTAAGCATGTGTTATTGTAGGCATAAAATGCATCACTTAGGTAAAGATTGTAGTAAGCCTATGGACACTTGTTTAACATTTGATTCAACAGCTTATTCATTAATAAAAAATGGTTATGGAAGGAAAATTGATTCATCAGAATGTATAGATATTTTAAATATGTGTTATGAAAATAATTTAGTTCAATGTGGAGAAAATGTTAGAAATGAAATTGGCTTTTTGTGTAATTGTTGTTGCTGTTGTTGCGAAGGTTTAAAGGCTGTAAAAAAATATGGTGCTTTACACCCAATAGCAACTACTAACTTCCTTCCATACGTTAACAATGATTCTTGTATTGGTTGTGGCAAATGTACTAAAATATGTCCAATTGAAGTAATATCATTAAAAAACAAAAAAGCAAGTATTGATGAAAGTATCTGTTTAGGTTGCGGTGTATGTGTTCGAAATTGTCCTACTAAAGCAATAAAACTAAAGACTAGATCACAAAGAATATTAACTCCCGCAAACACTACTCACCGAGTTATTATTCAAGCTATTGAAAAAGGAAATCTTCAAAATTTAATTTTTGATAATCAAGCTTTTGCCAGTCATAGATTTATGGCCTCTGTTTTATCAACTATTTTAAATGCTAATCCAATAAAGCAAGCCCTTGCAAGTAAACAATTTAAGTCTATCTACTTAGATAAATTGATTAGTAAGAAATATAAATAAAAAAACACCTTCACCTCTTTTAATAATTAAAACTTTCTGATTAAACTATTTAATTTTCTTTAACAAAAATACTCAAAGATTTTAGTATTTCACAGCACTAAAACCTTTGAGTATTTTTTATTTGTATTCTGCTATTAAAAACTTAGTTTTTATACCTTGAGCTGTAAACATTTCTTCATGTTCAGTAGTAACATTTCCTTCAAATCCACTAGAATGTAAATCATATGTAATATATTTAATTTCTAAATTTGATTCTTTAAAGTATTCAAGTGATTCTTCAAATAATTCATCATCATCTGTTTTAAACCAAATTTCTGCTCCATGTTTTAAAAACTTCTTATACTTTTCTAGCTGTCTTGTATGTGTTAATCTTCTTTTCTTATGTCTATCCTTTGGCCATGGATTACAGAAGTTTATGTATATTCTTTCTATTACATCTTTTTCATCTAACATTTCATCTATTAATAATATTTCCTGAGACATTAAGGCCACATTATTAATTTCATGTCCTACCTTTTCATAAGCTGCTTCAATATTTCTTTTAGCTAAAACTAAAACTTCATCCTTTATATCAACTGTTATATAATTAATATCTGGATTTTGTGAACCATGAACTGCCATAAATGTTCCTTTTCCACAACCTAACTCCATATAAATTGGGTTATCATTTTTAAAAAACTCTTTCCATCTTCCTTTATATTCACTTGGCTTTTGTATAAAAAAATTACATCCTTCTAATTCTGGTCTTGCCCAAGGCTTTCTTCTCATTCTCATAATTATGTTCACTCCAAATCATTCATTAAGTTCATAGATTAATTATACAGATAATTTCTTTTATTTCAACTAAATTACTTATCACAACTTTATGACATTATATTATTTAAAATAAAAATCCACAATATATCTATTATTAATAGATATATTGTAGATTTTAAACATAATATCTTATCTAATGGCCAAACATTATTAATTAATTTATATATATTTATGTTAAAGTTAAGAATATACTAGCCTCTAGACAATGAATTATAACCTTGATATAAAGCTAAGCACTCATCTCAATATTATAATTCAATTTATAAATTTATACTTAAAATATTGATTAGCAATTATATTTTTCTACTAAAGCTTTAAATTCATCTTCATTGCTATTTATATAATCACCAAATGCTATATTAGCTTCATTTAATTTATTACCTAGCTCACAAATGAACATTGGTATATCTTTTCTAGCTATATCACCATAAGCTTTACCAAGTCTTGTTTCTCCTTCTACACAGTTTCCATTTACATAAATTTCATAAGCTTCTTGTACAACATCATTGATTCTTTTCTTTTTACCAGTGAATCCTATTTCACTAATTTGGTGAACCCCACAAGAGTTTCCACATCCTGAAAAATGTAGTTTAGGTAATAAATCCGTATTAGAAATTTTTTCTTTAACATAAGATAGTACTTCACTTAAAGCAGCTTGGCTTTCAGCTATACCTATTTGACATGTAGGTACCCCTATACATGAAACACTATATTCAAAATCATTTGAACCTCCAATATGTTTAGTTAACTCTAATAACTCTTCTGCTTCTTTTCCATTTAAATTTCTAAAATACACACCTTCAGTCATTGATAGTCTTATTTCTGGATTATCAAATTTACTTAAAGTTTCATATATCGCCTTTAAGTCATTTACTTTAATTTGTCCGCCTACTGGATGTACATATACACTGTATAAACCACATTGCTTTTGTTCTACTAATCTACTATTTGAGATATTAGTTTTTATTCCAGCTTTATTATATTCTGTAGCCTTACAATCAACCTTATAATTACACTCTGATTTTACTTCATCTACATATTTTTTATATTCAGAAATAAAACCTTCTTCCCCTAATTTGTCAACAATATATCTTATACGAGCTTTAGCTTTATTTTCATAATTTCCTTCAGCTTTAAATAATCTAACCATTGCTTCTACATAATTTAAAACTTCAGATGGTTCAATTAATTCAGGATATAATAATGCAACCTTAGGATTTCTTCCAAGACCGCCTCCTAAATACACTCTAAAATAATCTTTTCCATCTTTCCTAACAGCTAAGAAACCTAAATCTTGTATTGTACAATGTGCTGTATCACTTGAACCATTTGAAAAAGATACTTTAAGCTTTCTAGGTAATTTGTAAGTAGTTATTCTTTCCATAAAATATTCACCAGTTGCTAAAGCATATGGAGTAGGATCAAATGCTTCATCCTTATCTACTCCAGACAATGGAGATAACGCAACATTTCTTGGGAAATTCCCACCTGCACCTCTTGTATATATATCATTTTCTAATGCATCATTCATTAAATTACATACATCATCAATTGAAATACCATGATATTGAATAGCTTGACGCGTAGTAAAATGTAATCCTCCTAATTTATATTTATCTGCCCAATCACATATTAATTTAAATTGAGGCATAGTAATTATCCCTGATGGTATTCTAAGTCTAATCATAAATTCTTTTCCACCACGATGAGCATATACACCCATACCGCCTGATTGACCTTTAAAATCCATTACAGATATTTCTCCATTTACAAACTTATGACCGACTTTTCTAAACTCTTCAATTTCCGGTAAAAGCACTTTTTTTATATCTTTCATCTTATCACCTCATAATTATTACTACTCTTTTTTAATATTCCTTATTTGATGAATTAATATTAACAATTTAATTATATTATTAATTACAATACATTTCTATTATTTAACTATTTGATTATTTAATGATTAGCATTATCTTTCTTAATGTTTACCAATTTTTAAGATTTATATCAATTGCTTTTTTTGTATTTTTTTCTTAAAATAAATATAATATGGTATATAAAAGGAGAATAACAATGAATGATAAAAAAATCAAACCTAGATTAGATTCAGAAATATCTACAAAAGAAAAATACAATACATTAAAAGGAAAGAAAAAACTAGAATTTATATTTGATTATTACAAACTTCCTATCTTCGGTACTATAGCCGCAATAATAATCGTATGTTACATAGGATATTCAATGTATACAAAACAAGATACTTATTGCAATTTAACTTATCTTAGTTCTAATATGGATACATCTCAATTAACAGAATTAAAAGATACATTAAATGAAAAGCTTTTAGATGATAATAAAAAAACCTCTATTTTTATTGATTCAATGACTATAGACCCAAATTCTAATTATGGCGATGACCCTACCACTACACAAGCATTTGCTGTTAAACTAGCTGCAAATGAAATTGATTTACTTTTCTTAAATGAAAACTATTTCAATTACTTTACTTCTAACAATATGCTAGCAGATTTAACTACTTTAGATGGATTTAACTCACTAAGCTTTAGTAAAGATGATTTAGTTAGATCTAAAGATTCTGATGGCAATGAGCATATTTATGGATTAAAAGTAGACAAGCTTAATCTTTTAGATAATATCAGCTTTCCAGAGAATACTATATTAACAGTTGCTATTAGCTCTGAAAGAACGGAAGAAGCTATTAAAATATTAAATGAATTTGTAAAATAAAAAAGGAGCTGTATCAGATTGAATTAATAAATTCAGTCTGAATACAACTCCTTTTTAATTGTTCAAAATTTTATACACTAA
>NZ_JAASHD010000018.1:0-70862 GCF_019734375.1 Clostridium sp. K04 | reverse complement strand
AGCATAGCTCAGCTGGGAGAGCATCTGCCTTACAAGCAGAGGGTCACAGGTTCGATCCCTGTTGTTTCCACCATATACGGCTCAGTAGCTCAGTTGGTTAGAGTGCCGGCCTGTCACGCCGGAGGTCGAGGGTTCGAGCCCCTTCTGAGTCGCCACTTTAATTTGCTTCATTGGCTCAATGGCAGAGCAGCTGACTTGTAATCAGCAGGTTGTTGGTTCGACTCCGACATGAAGCTCCAAAACTCCACAAAAGTGGAGTTTTTTTGTTTTTAAAATAAAATTGATATTTTAAAATTACATAAAAAAATAATAATTAAAAGGAATCTAAATTTCATAGATTCCTTTTAATTATTTTAGTGTGTAAATTTATTTAGCAGAGTTGAAATTTGAAAATTCATTAAACAGTAGATTTTATTTTTGTCTTTTTAAGTTAAGTTGAATTCTTATATCTTCTGCGAAAAATTTAAATAGCTTAAATTCACCAATTATTCTAGATGATATTCTTTCGCTATATCTTTTTGAAATTAGAGGTAAACTCAAATTTGTAGATATAAGCATTTTTTTATTTTTTAATATTTTTTTATTAATTAATGTAAATAATTCTGTAGATGAAAAATCAGTAATTTGCTCTGAACCTAAATCATCTATAATTAATAAGTCACAATTAATAAGAAGATTTTCTAAGTCCGTGTCATTATTAAACTTTATATCCTTCAATGCACGTAAAAGGTCATCAGATGTTTTATATACTACTAGAAAACCTCTATCTAATAATTCTTTAGCAATACACCAAGATAAAAATGTTTTACCGGTTCCAGAATTACCATAGAACAAAAGATTAGTATTAGTATTTTTAAAGTTTGGCAAGTATTCGCCAGTTATATACTCTAATATATCTTCTATATTTTTACGAGGTGTATATCTTTCATCATTTAATTTATGATTAGGATATAAATTAATATTAAAGTTTCTAAAATTATTAGTTTTAACTGCTTCTTCTAATTCTGAATCTTTATAATAAAGTTTAATTAATTTAGTTTTAAAACAAGAGCATTTTTCTATTCCTATGAATCCAGTATCTTTACATTTTGGACAATTATAATGTAAATTTAAATAATCAGGACTATATCCGTGAGATACAAGCATTTCATACTTCTTTGCTCTTAAGTCAGTAATTTCATCTCTAATATTATTTAAATCATTTGGATCAGTAATTCCTTTTAATGCAGCCATAGATAAATTTAAACAAAGTTTTTGGATAGTCGTATCTAATTCTAATATTTCAGGGTATTTATTTTTAATTTCTTCACGCCTTTTTGCTAATTTACGGTTTTCTTCAGTACGAGTCTTTTCGTACATATCCATAAGTTCTGCTTGGTAACCTTTAATCATCTTTATCCCATCCTAACAATTTCTTTTCTAATGAATCATAGTCATATTCGCGAGCCTCAAAGTTATTAAATTTAAGAGGATTAACTTCTTGAGACCTAGAGGAGTTAAAGTTCCTATTAGCTTGTGATGATTTATAATTAGCTTCTTTTTTCTCAATATCAGCTAAAGTTTTTAAATTATTTTTATTCCAACTTGATAAAATACCATCAATATATTTAAAGTCAGAACGATTTAATCTTTGGAAACAAATATTACAAGCCTTCTCTATTACCTCTAAAGGAAAAGCATAATCAATTATCCATTTTTCTAACATTTCCTCTTGTGGTTTCATTAATTCAGGATTTTTAATTCCTAAATAGTTTAATATATGACGAATTTTTACCCATTTATCTTCAGTCTTCTTTATATAGTTTTGTGCATCATCAATAGTAGTAATATTCATGTCGTGCCAAGCAATAGCTACTTTTTCTATATATCTATAGTCACTTTTACCACGAGAAACGCAGTATTCTAATAATATGAGAATTAATTCAGACGAAAAATTAAATTCATCTTGCCAACTTAGATAAGTAGTCATTTCTTTAGGGGACAGTGGTCTGCCTAATAAGCGTTCAATATCATTTAGCATATCTTTTGTTGAAGTTTTATTTAATGCTTCAAGTAAATTAATCTCTTTATTTTTTGACTTTGAATCTTCAACTAAATCTATAAATTCAACATTGTAATTCCCCATTTTATCTATTGGTATAAGTCTTAACACACCTTCGTCATGCCAATAGTTTAGAGCATTTAATATATCAGATTCTAGTAAGTTTAATGATGAGGCTAGTATTGTTGAATTTGCACCCATTTCACCAGAGTTATTATATTTTAACATTAGCAGATAAACTTTAATAAATTCCCCACGAGCTTTTGGCATGTATTTTTCAATAAACACATTACTTACTGGAGTAAAATTTGATGAGTTATTTTTTAGCATAAAAGTGCTCATAATTTTTATCGACCTTTCTTAAGATTGATTAGAATTTAAACTTAATCAGTCTATATATTAATTAACGTAATCAACTATAATTATAAACAAGAAAGCTTATTCATAGTACGCATTAAATTTATTATAACAAAGGCGAAGTTAACCCTCAACATAACAATTTATACAGAAAAATGTATAAATTTATAAAAGAGGGGAAAAGTAAGTGATGTGCTTAAAAAAATTAGCAATTAGGAGGAAATAAAAAATGGACTTGAGTAAGCAGAATAACATAAGTATACTGTTGAAAATACTAGTTTTAGTAGCGGTTATACTTATTAGTTTTATGTTTATACTACCAGGTAAAAATATTAATGCAGAAAGCAATGATATATATGAGAAAAATATAGTCAATACTGATGATGAACTTAATGATAATAATAATGAAGAAAAATTAAGTGCGGTAAGCGTATTTAAAAATAATTCAAGCACAATAAAAAATATTAACTTGCAAGGTCATACTATTAAACTATCAGATAGTACAGTTTGTTTTTATTCATCAATAGAAGATAAATATTTAGTTCTAGAAGAAATTTGTAATTCTTATGTAAAAGAACTTGGATTAGATGTAAATAATATAAATCACATAGAGGTTTTAGGGGTAATTAGTTCAAATACAGAAAAGAATAGGATATCAAATTTAAGTGAAAGTGGAGAAATTGCTAGAGAAGTATATAATGCAGAAGTTATAAATAATGACTTATCAGGGCTTAAGTTTAAAGTTAGTTTAACAGAAACAGAAACTGTAGAACCTGAAATAGTTACAGAAGAAACTAATGAATTATTAGCTGGGGAATCAGAAACTATTAAGGGGGTAGAGGGTAAGAATTTACTATATAAAGAGATAACGTACTATGGGTTAAATAAAGCAGAGGAAACTACTATAAAGCAGGAGATAATTACTCCTGTAGTAAATACTGTGGTTAAGAAGGGGATTAAAAGTCCTTATGAAGCGGGGATAGCATTTTTATCAAGACCAACTGAGGGCGGTTATATAAGTTCCTTATTTGGAGAAGTTAGAAAGGCTTCTATTCATAAAGGAATAGATATAGCAAAAAGTCTAGGGGCAGATGTTAATGCTTCATTAGAAGGAAAGGTAATTCAAGCTGGATATAATAACGGCGGATATGGGAATTTAATTGTATTAGAGCACAGTAATAATATGAAGACGTATTATGCTCATTTAAGTAACATATATGTTAATGTAGGGGAAATGGTAAAACAAGGAGATATAATTGGAGCGATTGGAAGCACTGGTAATAGTACAGGGCCACACTTGCATTTTGAACTTAGAATAAATAATGAACCTGTTGATCCAAGTAAATATATAAAGTAATAAAAAAAACACCAATCAGCGGTGTTTTTTTATTGCTGTAATACTTTAGTTATATCTATTTTGCCTTCACCTTGTTGATTTTTAGGAAGGTCTAATGGCACTGCAGCTACTTTGAGTAATGATAAAATATCATCAAATGTAAAATTAGGATTACGTTCAAATAAAAGGGTGCAAAGGCCAGCTACATATGCAGCAGATATTGATGTACCAGTAAAGCTTTTGTATGAAGTATCTAATTTAGGAGCATGTATTCTAGAATTATTTTTATAAGATATATATGCGGTATTTGAATTCAAGGATACTACATCCACACATGCAGCACAAAAATTAGGCTTTGTATCTTTCTTTATTGCACCACAAGATGAATATTCATAGGATCTTATAGTTGATGATGTTGTATCTATTCCAGAAACTGTTATACAATTATTACTTAATGCAATGCCTGTAATTGATCCATCAGCATTTCTGTTACTTCCACTAGGAAGTATGCAAACTATTGATTGAAGTTTTGCTATTTTCAATAGAGAATCAAAAAGTGTAAAAATAAACTTATTATAGTATAAGCTTTCAAAAGGAAGACAAATAACTTTTATATTATATTTATCACTCATAGTAATTAATTCTTCTAGAGAAAATAAAATATCAGAAACATATCCTTTACCCAATTTATCAAATGCCTTAAAGCAATGGATAGTAACTTCAGGAGCAACTCCTGTATATATTTTATTAGAGGCTAATCCATTACCGGCAATTATTCCACAAGTACAAGTTCCATGTCCGTTATCATCATATGGATAAGGTAAATCATTAATTAAATCAACAAAAGTATTGATTCTATTAAATGGGTAAGTTAAGTCACGGTGTGGATATACACCGGAATCAATAACACCTACGCTAACACCACGTCCATATATAGCTAATTTAGAAGATAATCTTATCTTATTTGCAGTTGATATACTCATACCACATAAAGTAAAGTATTGGTCTAAGCAAATATATTTAACCTCTGGATATTCTAATAATAATTGTATTGAGCTTGCTTTTAATTGAGCACATATTATATTACAAGATTCAATTCTTCTTATAACATTGCCATGATATGAGCGTATTTTTTTTGAAATTGAATCTGGAAAGTTTCTATATTGTATTAAAATACGATAATCTTTTATACTACTAGATGCTAAAAGAAATTTAAGATTAGGATCTAGTTTTTTAGTTGAAGAGAACATAAAAAACTCCTAAAATTATTCACATTACTATAGTATATGATTTAGGAGCTTTTTGTTAATATAATAAATTTAAAACTTCCATTTAAATAATACAATTCCAGCTATCATTATGGCTATTCCAAGTATCTCATGAAATGAAAATGGAACTTTTTCTGTGCCAAATAGTCCAAAGGCATCAATTAAGGCAGATGCGGATATTTGAGCTACTAGAATAACAGCTGTTCCGACGGTTACACCTAATGATTTCATACTTAACATAACTGTAAATGTTATTATAACTCCTAGGACTCCGCCAAGTAAGTAGAGTTTATTAGTTGATTTGATTTCCTTAAATGTGCCATCTTTAAAGAAAAAAAGTATTATTAAGGATAAAATAAGTCCAGTAGCCTGAACAAATGTATTTGTTTCCCATGTGCCTATCTTTTCACTTAGTCTAGTATTAAAAACACCCTGAAGACTCATAGAAATACCTGAGATTATAGCACCTATTAATCCAAACAAAATTATCACCTCCAGGTATAGTATTCCTAAATAGACAATAATATATTAAAATTTATTGTAATAAAAAAAGCATTAGATGTAATAAAAAATACATCATAATGCTTTAAAGGATTAATATATAAAAGAGTTGAAAATTTCTTCCTCTGAATATCCTAAAGTTACTCCAAGACTAAGAGAATCTTCTAGTAGGGTAAAGAAGTGATCTGTAGAAGGTGAGATTATTAGATCATTAATATCTATATATAGATTTAAGAATTGATCGCTTAAGCAATAATCGTTAGGTCTAAGTAATACTTCATAATTTTCAATATAATGCTTATCTATACCTAAGTTGATCACATGTGTAAGAAAATCAGCATATTTGATAAATACAGTTTCTTTATTTAAATTTAAGCCGTCATCTATCCAGTATTTATAACACTTAGTTTCTTCTGCAAGTGAGCTTAATTTTACTTGAAGTTCAAGATGCTTCCTTGCCCATAATTTGTATTGTGAGAGATCTTTATTAATTAAAAGTCCATGTTTTTTTTCTTTTTGTAATTCCACAATTGGTAAAATGTTCATAAGTGTCCTCCCTGTCTACTAGGATTAATATAATATATTTTACAGAAATTATTAATTCTTGAAAAGGTCAGTAAACGAATACAAAAAAATAAAATTTCAATTATGATTTTAATACGTTTCAATAAAAAAAGGAGCATTTTAAAGAAAATGCCCCTTAAATTCACAAAAAAATATATTAAATTGTTTTTAAGGGATATGTTTGAATTAAAGTTTCTCTACGATTATTAGAAATTTTCCAAAGTTCAATTCTATTAACCTTTAATGTTGAGATGCTAGGTTTATACTCAACAACTGAATCAAATTTCTTATTATCCTTATTTAGATAATTTATATTAGCTAAAGAAAGATGTAATTCATCATTTCCACCTTTTATATTAAAACCATAAAGTTTTAAGTTATCAGCAATTAATCTATCTATTTTTTTTATATATCCTATGTTTTCAATTTTTAAGTTGAGAGTTTTATTTGAATCGCAAAGTGTTACAGTTGATGACAGCTCTACTTTAAAATTTTTATATGGCTTTAGAATTTTATCCATTACAGTATTTAGTTTATCTATATTAGGATTTTCTATAACCTCTAAGGGTATATATGGGATAGGAGAGTTCCTATTTGCTCTAAATCTTTTTGACAAACTTCTTTGAATCGGACTTAAGTTTTTATAAGATACATCATCAAATAATGCTACCAAATAATATTTCATGTTATAACCTCACAAGTTAAATTTTGTATGATACTTTTATATTAAATTATATCATATATAAACTTAAATTGACAATTTATATATTTGCTAATAACTCATGGTAAAGTTTAAAAATAAGGGATTTTGGAAGAAAAAACCCTATTAACTCATGCATACTTTATGTTATAATCAATAGTGTTGACTAAAAAATATAAGGGAAAATTTTAAAAAATACCTTATAAAACAAAAAATGGATAAATTTTTATATTATAGGATAAATTAATATATATATAAATTTGGATAAGGGTGAATAGGATGGAAACATTAATCATTAATGGAGGCAAAGCATTGCAAGGCGCTGTAGAAATTAACGGAGCTAAGAATGCAGCAGTTGCTATTTTGCCGGCAGCTATTTTAGCTAGCGAAGGAAGATGTATTATTGATAATATACCAGATATAGAAGATGTACATTGTTTAGAAAGAATATTAGCTAGTTTAGGATGTAGAGTAAATAAATTAAATAGTAATACGTTAGAAATTGATGCTTCAGATATTACAACAGTTAATGCATGTACTGAAGATGTAAGAAGAATGAGAGCGTCATATTATTTTATAGGGGCGTTATTAGCAAGATTTAAAAAAGCTAAAGTTGAACTTCCAGGGGGATGTCCTATAGGGGTAAGACCTATAGATCAACATATAAAAGGATTTGAAGCTTTAGGAGCTGAAGTTGTTATAGAACATGGAGCTGTAAGTGTTAACGCTGAAAATTTACATGCAGCAAATATTTTCTTCGATGTAGTTTCAGTTGGAGCTACAATAAATGTAATGATTGCAGCAACTATGGCAGAAGGAACAACTGTATTAGAAAATGTTGCTAAAGAACCACATGTAGTAGATGTGGCTAACTTCTTAAATACTATGGGTGCTGATGTTAAAGGTGCTGGAACAGATGTTATAAGAGTAAGAGGAGTTAAGAAATTAGTAGGATGTAATTATAGTGTTATACCAGACCAAATTGAAGCTGGAACTTTCATGATAGCAGCAGCTGCTACAAAGGGAGATATAACTATAAAGAATGTAATTCCAAAACATTTAGAGTCTATTTCAGCTAAACTTATGGAAATGGGAGCTATAGTTGAAGAAGGTGACGATAGCGTAAGAGTTACTGTTGATAAACCTTTAAAGGGTGTTAGTGTTAAGACTGCACCATATCCAGGGTTCCCAACAGATGTACAACAACCTATGTCAACTTTATTAAGCATTACTGCTGGAAGAAGTTTAATTGCAGAAAGCATTTGGGAAAACAGGCACAAGCATACTGATGAATTAAAGAAAATGGGTGCTGAAATAAAGGTTGAAGGAAGAACTGCTATCATAGATGGTGTTGATTCATTAAATGGAGCTAAAGTTGCAGCTACAGACTTAAGAGCTGGAGCAGCTATGGTTATAGCTGGTTTAGTTGCTAAAGGAGAAACTGAAATTTCTGAAATAGAACATATTGATAGAGGATACCCTCATATTGAAGATAAATTCAGAGCACTAGGCGCAGATATAAGAAGAATAGAAAAATAAGCTTGGGGGAATTTTAAATGAATTTTTGCTCATTATATAGTGGAAGTAGTGGAAATAGTATTTTTGTAGGTTCAGAAAAGGCTAAAATTTTAATTGATGCTGGATTACCTGGAAAGAAAATAGATGAAGCGTTAAAGCAAATTGGGCAAAATCCAAGTGAATTAGATGGAATTTTTATAACTCATGAGCATATCGATCACATTAAAGGTGTAGGAGTTTTATCTAGAAAATATGATATACCTATTTATGCACCACAAGATACTTGGGTCGAAATGGAAAGAACCATTGGAAAGATAAAAGAGCATAATATAAAGGTTATGGATAGAAGATCTGTAGTTTCAATAAAGGATATAGAAGTTAAATCCTTTATTATTCCCCATGATGCGGCAGCACCAGTAGGATATACAATTAATCTTAATGATAAGAGGGCGAGTGTAGCAACTGATTTTGGGACTTTTACAAAGGAGATTGAAGATAATATCAAAGATTCAGATGTTATTTTAATTGAAAGCAATTATAATCCTGGAATGCTAGACTTTGGTCCATACCCTTATAGCTTGAAGCAAAGGATAAAAGAAGCATATGGTCATTTATCTAATGAAGATTGTGGAGAAGCAATTGTTAAGATATTAAAAAATGGCTTAGGAAAAAATATTATATTAGGTCATTTAAGCAATACTAATAATACTCCGGAGTTAGCAGAGCTTACAGTAAGAGATATACTAACTGCTAATGGTATTAAGGTTGGTTCAGATTTAGATTTAAGTTTAGCCAATAGGCATAATCCAAGTGAATTTATTACTTTATAAAAAATTAATTTATTAAAGTAGAAGGTGAAAAGTATGGAAAAATTATATGCATGTGAAGAACATATGGATGAAGCAATGGATGAAGTTATAGATGGCAAAGAAACATATCCTGTAATTAATGAAATTACAGGATACAAATGTACATATTGCGAAAAAGAAGCTAAGTATGAAGTCAAAATGGCTTAATATTATATGTTGAAAAATGTACATAATATTTAGTATAATTTTTATATAATCGTAAGAGAAGAAAGAGGAGAAATGAATATGAGTTTATATAAACAATGGACAGATATGGTCGTAGAATACGTTAAGACTAAAGGTGAAGCAGCTTTCTGGAATGAATATACTAAGATTGAAACTGCTATATATAAGGATTTATTAGCTAATAGCAAAGAAGCTATGAAGATTACAATTGCAGATTTTGCTAAGAAGTATGAAACTTCAGAAGAATTCATAATGGGATTCGTTGATGGAATCAATGATAGTTTAAATAATCAATATGATTTAGAAGCTTTAAACTCAAATGATGAATTAGTATTAGATATAAACTTAGAAAAACTATTCTTTAATATGTTAGAAGCTAAGGCTGAATATTTATATAACTTACCACAATGGGATGCTATATTCTCACCTGAAAAGAGAAAAGAAATTCAAAAGCAATACAGAGAATCTTGCAGCGTAAGAAATGAAAACAAAGTTGGAAGAAACGATGCTTGCCCATGCGGAAGCGGAAAAAAATATAAGAAATGTTGTGGAAAGTAATTTCTACTTAGTTTAAAAGAGCTTTGATATCAAAGCTCTTTTTTGTATTAATGAAAGAATGATTTAGTGTCAAATAGCAAGCTAGATAAATAAATTATAATAGTACAATTATTTATTTGGAGGTGCTTATATGCTTAATATATTTCCATATATATTTTCGACTACATTTAATACTATAGCTAATAATATGGATGTAATTGATAATATTGTAGATAATGTTGTAAATAATATTGTTAATAGTGATTTTATGGATAATTTAGTAAAAAATATAGATAATATGGCCCCGGTTGAGGTACAATTTAAAGAGCATAAGAGGGGGTATACTATTCAATGTTATTTGCCTGGGACTAAGAAAGAGAATATTAACTTGGAGTATGATAATAATTATATTACTTTACAAGTTAAGAGAAATATGTTTTATAGTAATAACCAGAATATAGCTGTAGCTGTAGTTCAAGCTGGTGGAGATATAAATGAGGATTATTATGTAGAAAATGCAGATCCTAGTGGAATTAGGGCTGTTTTTAAAAATGATACTTTGAATGTATTGATACCTAAGAGTACGTATATAAGTAAGGATACTACTATTGTTGATGTTGATACTTTCAAGGAATAATAAATAGGTTTTGAAATATTTTACTTAGGAGGAGAAAGTGATGAATATAACAGTTATTTCTGTAGGAAAGCTAAAGGAAAAGTATTTGAAGCAGGCTATTGATGAATACTCTAAGAGATTAACTAGGTATTGTAAAATTGATATTATAGAACTTCCAGATGAAAAAACTCCTGATAATGCATCTGAAAAGGAAGAGCTTCAAATTAAGGATAAGGAAGGACAGCTTATTTTATCTAAGATAAAGGATAATATGTTTGTTATAGCAATGGATTTAAATGCTAAACAAATGACCTCTGAGGAGTTCTCAAGGTTTATTGAGACTCAAGGGGTTATGGGTAATTCGAACATAACTTTTGTTATAGGTGGTAGTCTTGGATTATCTCAGGATGTAATAAAGAGAGCAAATTATAAGATATGTTTTTCTAAGATGACTTTCCCACATCAGTTGTTTAGGGTAATGTTATTGGAACAAATTTATAGAGCTTTTAGAATAATGAAGAATGAACCATACCATAAGTAAATGAGGTTTTTACTAAAATTGTAAATATAATAAGGTTATAAGATATTAAAACTCTTACTTATATTCATATAGGTAAGAGTTTTATTTAAAATAAAAGAATAAAGTTTATTGATATATTTATTAAAAATAGGATATTATGGTACAATGAGAGTGTAAAATGATTAAAAATGTATTATAAGACGAGTTAATATTATTACATTTAAGAAGAATTATATAGGGGGTAAAATGGCAAAGCTATTAATTGTTGATGATGATTTAGATTTAATAGATATGCTTTCAAATTATTTCTTATTAAAAGGATATGAAATATATACAGCATATGATGGAAAAGAAGCATTAGATAAAATGAAGTATACTCCAGATTTGGTGATTCTAGATGTTAATATGCCTAAACTAAATGGTATAGATGTATGTAAAAGAATAAGGGATTTTACTCAAAGTCCTATTTTATTTTTAACAGCAAGAGCTACAGAAGAAGATAAAGTAAATGGCTTATTAGTTGGTGGAGATGATTATATTGTTAAACCATTTAGTGTTAGGGAATTGGAGGCTAGGATAGTTTCTAATTTGAAAAGAGAAGAGAGGTCAAAGTATTCTCATAAGATGATTTATACAGGGTGTATGAGTATAGACCTTATTTCAATGGAAGTATTTATAAATGGGCAAAGATTAGATTTAACAAAAAAAGAATATGAGATAATAGAGTTATTAGCATTGCATGAAAGGCAAATATTTAGCAAAGAACATATATTTTTAAAATTATGGAATGAGGAAAATGATAGTGATATTAAAGTAGTTACTGAATATATAAGAAGAATTAGAAAAAAGATTTATGAGTTTACAGATGAAAATTTTATTGAAACAGAATGGGGTAGTGGATATAGGTGGAAAAGGTTTGATAAGGAAACATCTAAATAAAAGGGTATTATCAATTAAAAAGAGTCTAATTTATTATATAGTTATATCATCACTATTATCAGTTATCATATCTATAGGAGTTATGAATGGGGCTAGAGTTATACAAAATAGTGTATGGAGTAAATATAAAACCATAGAAGAGTATAAGGAAATATATGATTTTTATAATAAGTATTATGGATATATAACCGAAGCACCGAGGATTAGCTCAAGTTTTATGAGTCAATCAGATAATATTATAGTAGAGATATGTGACTTTTTAGAAACATGGACATTATTAATAATAACGATAACTTTAAATAGCATAACATCATATTTATTTTTTAAGAGAAAGCTTAAAAAACCATTAGCGTTGCTAGAAATAGGAGCAAATGAAATATTTAACAATAATTTAGATTTTGAAATTGAGTATGATTGTATGGATGAATTTGGTAAACTGTGTAAATCTTTTGATAAGATGAGAATTCAATTAATAGATAATAATCAGAAAATGTGGAATAGAATTATAGAAGAAAAGGAGTTTCATGCATCAATAGCTCATGATATAAGAGTTCCACTAATGGTATTAGAGGGGTACGTAGAAACTATTTTAGAGTTTTATCCAGAAGACAACATATCTAAACATGAGGTGCTAGCGGAACTTAATAAATGTAATGTTCAAATTGCAAGGTTGAAAGAATTTGTAGAATATATGAGAAGAGCAGATGAGGTAAAACTACGAGATAGAAAAGATGAAAAGGTAAGTGCACTAAAAATAATTTATGATATTGAAGAAGAAAACAAAGTGTTTTATAAGAAAAATGGAATTGATATAAAGGTTCAACATAATCAATTTAAAGAAGATTTTGAAATTAATATTGATAAGTTCATATTTTTAGAGATTTATGAAAATATTATTACCAATGCAATTAGGTTTGCTAACAGTGAAGTTTCTATAAATATCAATATAGAAGATGAACAGGTTATATTAATTGTTAAGGATGATGGCTGTGGCTTTGAAAGTAAAATAATTAATGAAATAGACAGTGAAAAGATAAGAAAAAACAGCAATTATGCTTCAGGACATATGGGAATGGGGCTTTATATAACTAAACTGCTTTGTGATAAATATGATGGAGATTTAAAAGTTTATAATGCAGCAGATGGAGGGGCAATAGTTACTATAACTTTATATTTGTAAAAAATTCTACCCAAGTAATAGGGTAGAATTTTTTTTAGGCAAAATCACAAAAGTTGATTTTTTTTTGATATTTAGAATTTAAAATAAACTTGAAGGTAAGTAGTCGAGGTAAAAGATATGGGAGGAATATTTAGAATTTAAAATAAACTTTAAAATAAAGAATGGAGGCAAAGAATATGAGAGGAATAATAAAAATGACTATTAAAGATATGATAAAACAACCCTTTTATTATATTGGATTAATACTATGCTGTTGCTATGTATATGTAAATCTATGTCAATATTTAAATGTGCAATATTTTGAGAATGATAGCCAAATTGTTACCCTAGATGAAAATAGTATTTCAGATGCAGACATAATGAATGGATATATTCCTGTAAATGATAACGAAAAAGAACAACTGGCATTAAGTACAATTTATAAGAATTTAGTTGAAGAATTAGATGTAGAACCCAATGAAGCTAAAGAGGTAATTAAAGAGTATAAACAAGGGATTAGTATAGATGACTTTGCTAACTATTTAGATGAAAGTTATGGCTATAAGAGTGCAGAGTATGCTTTTTATGACGCTAATATGAAACAAGCAACTATAGAAGAAGCAAATAATTATATTAGAGAAAAACTAGGTGAAGAAAATTATACTGAGTGGTTTTCTAAAAAGTTTGTAGATTATTTTGGAGTATGCTTAATATTCTTTATGATAGCTTTATTTCCAATATTATATATGAAGGATTGTAAAAGAGATATATATGAATTGATTCATACCAAATCCATATCATCTATAAAGTATATTGGAGGGAAAGCCATAGCAGGTTTTTTAGCTATGATTCCAGTAATATTAGTAATAACTCTTTTTTATAATTTTTTAGCTATGAAGATTTCATATAAGTGGGGATTTAATTCTTCAATGTTTGATATTTTTAAATATGTAATAATATTTATTTTACCAAGTGTAGTGATGGCACTTGCAATTCATAGTTTAGTAACAGTTATATTTAAAAATCCACTGCCAACAATACCTATTATGATTTTATATATTCTTTATTCTAATATAGGTGCAGAAATATTAGAGGGTAATATTCATTATAAGACACATCCTTTAAGTATATTTATTAGATTCCCTGAAATATTTTTTGAAACTAAAATATCTTTAGGAATGTATATTAATCAAATATCATTATTAATAGTTTCAATACTTATTTTTATGATAGCAACTGTTGTTTGGAAAAGGAGACGTTTTTGATGAAGCAGGATTTAGTAATTGTAGTTAGTAAATATAAGTTATGGATTTGTATAATATATGTAATGCTATTATCTATAATTTTTCCATTAGCATATGCTGATGAAATAGGAGGCGTTATTGATCCATATAGTTCACTTTTGTCTATTCTTTTCTTTTCAGATTTATTTTATTTAGAGATTTTAGAAAAGAGGTATGAAGTTATTAAGTTAAAGTCTAAAGACGTTTTAATAGGGATAGTAAAAAGAAGGTTTTTTATAGCTTGGTTATTTGTAGAATTATTAGCATTAGTTCAATATAGTTTGTATTTAATGAAAGTCAATAATAATATAGGGAAAATGGATAACTTATCAATGATTATAATTACTTTAATTGCAACAGGAGTAAGTATCGCATTTTTCGGATATTTAACTGTAGTATTAGTGAATATTACAAAGAAAATTGGTATTGGCGTAGGAATAGCTGTACTTATTTGGTTCTTATTAAATTCAACTATTGGAATGAATATTTTTAAAAGTGCTAATATATTTGCTTTCTGTGAGTTTTTTACTAATGATTTAGATTATAGTTGGGTAATTGGAAAATTAATAGGAGCTATTATTGTATTATTTGGAATGACTGTATTTAAAAGCAGCTTAATTTATTATAAAAATGAGGTGAAGAGATATGACAATTAATATAAAAGGGTTAACTGTAGAATTTAATAATGGTACTAAAGCTATAGATAATCTAAACCTAAATATTGAAAAAGGAATATATGGTCTATTAGGAGAAAATGGAGCAGGGAAAACTACGTTAATGAGAGTTTTAACAACAATATTGCCAGTATCAAAAGGAAATATTTTAATTAATGGAATTAACTTAGAAAAAAATAATTATGAAATGATACAGAAACAAATTGGATATCTACCTCAGGAGTTAGAAGTATACCCAAGCTTGACAGTTAGAGATTCACTTGAATATTTAGGGAGAATGTCAGGAATACCAAAAAACATATGCAAAGATAGAATAGATTATTATTTAGAAAAAACAGGGTTGATAGATAAACAGAATAAGAAGAATAAACAACTTTCTGGTGGAATGAAAAGAAGAGTTGGTTTAGTTCAAGCTTTATTAAATGAACCACCAATTCTAATTGTAGATGAACCTACAACAGGATTAGATCCAGAAGAAAGGATAAAAATTAGGAACTTATTAGTTGATTTTGGAGAAACAAGAACTGTTATCTTTTCAACACATGTAATTGAAGATATAGCATCTACATGCAATAAATTAGGGATTATGCAAAAAGGTAATTTAATCTTTAATGGAGAAATAAGTGAATTGTTAAAGAATGCAGAGAATCATGTATGGAATTGTTTAATAACAAATGAGAAAGAAATATTAGAATTATCTAGATATGCAACAATATCGTCTAAGCAATATGTAAATGGTAATATAATGACTAAAATTATATCAGAAGAAAAGCCTAGAATAGATTGTATAAGAGCAGAAGTAACACTAGAAGATGCTTATTTATATATGATGAAGATGTATGAAATAAATGATGTTAGATAAAATGCTTTAAGTTTTAGAAATTGCAATATAAAAATTCTAAATATATAAAACTTTTTGATAATTTAAGAGATTCTAAGCATTAAATTACAATTTAGGGATTAGAGTTTGAGGAACAATAGTAAACTATTACGAAATAAATCTAAAATATAAATATATATTATAGTTAAGAATAATATATTTAATAAAGATATTACTTACAAGAAACTTCTATGTGTAATTAGATTGCATATAGAAGTTTTTATATTTTAGGGAGGATTAATGATGAAGAAGATTTATAAAGAAAATCAATTGCTAGAAGTAAACAATATACCATCAGAAGTAATTGAAAGCATAAAAGTAACAATATATGTACTGAATGAAAACTATGGAGTTAATAGAGATATAGAATCAGACTTAGGTGGATATATAGTTGTAGCAGAAAATATCGTAGATATCCAAATACTGAAACAAGATAAATTACAAGGACTAATACCAGAATATACTGATATAATTGAATGTAGTGAAGGAGTTAATTGGACTTCTTCACTATTTTTGATTTCAAGTGATTATGCAATTGTAGTAGTAACAACAGAAGAACTTTCTAAGTTCCTATTAGAATAAGATGAGGAGGTTGAATAAACATGAGTAAGAAGAGTGAAGCAAAGATAATAAAAGAAACTAAGTACTGCAAAATAATAAGCCAAGGGAAAGTTGGAGAAGGAGAGTACACATACTCAATAGAGAAAATCTACATAAAAGAACTAAAGAGAGATGAAGTAAGGTTCTGTGTCTACAAGGCAACTAGAAGAGGTGATGAAACATACATTCCAAGAAGTCTTGATGTAACAGAACTAGAATTAATAGAGCTAATAAAAGAATCCATAAGTAGAAAAGTATTTTCAGAGGGATTCATTGAAATGTTAAAACAAGAAATAAATAAAATCTAAAAGTCTTAATTGCTATAAAGATAGTGATTAAGACTTTTTGCATTTAAATAAAAGGATAGAAAGAGTGAGTATAAATGTTTAATAAAGATAATGTGTTCATTGCAGTTAATGAAGAAGTTTCTTCAATAATTCAGCAGTATATAATAAGAGAAATTAAGAAAGTATTAGATAAATACAAGAGTATAACAACAGAAGAAATAAGTAGAGTAGAAAAATTAATAAACAGCATAAGTGATAAAGAGTTAAAGGCGGAATTCCTAAATGATTGGAGTATGTCAATAAAGTTAGCAAAAGAAATTGGAGAAAATGAAGTTGATGACAGGATAATTTCTATGTACCGAAATCTAAAAAGTAATGGATTAGAAGAATTATCAATAGGACATGTTATTAATTGGTGTAATGAGTTAGATGAACAAGGTTATGTAATGATTGATGATTATAGCATAATTTATAAAAGTTCAGCTAATCTAAAAGATATTTCAAGAGAGCTATTAGATGATATGCTTGATGATGCGATTTATGTTGATTCATTAATAGATAAAGATTCATTAGTTGAATATTGGATAGAGCAAACTAGTAAGGAAGAGGTAATAGATGACTTAATTAGAGGAAATAATATTGAAGAATTATTAGGACTTGCTCCAGAAGCTATATATGAAGATGAATATAATAAATATTTATATTCTGAAATAGATTGTTAAGAGGTTATATCTTAGTTGATAAGGTATAGCCTTTTTACTTTTAGATTGAGATAAGAAATTAATAATAAGGAGATAAAGAACTATGTTCAAGAAAGATAATAGATATGTAACTAGAGGTGTAAATGATGAAGTAGATATAAGATTACAACTTATAATGTGGAGCATGATTGATAAGTTGAAGGATGAAGAAAGTGTTGAAGTGGATTACTTACAGGTGTTCAAGATAAGAAAAAAAGATAGTAAGGTTGTAATAAATCAAAGCCAAGAAGTTCCTGAATATTCATGCACATATGAAATAGAGATAGAAGATATTCAGATAGAAGATGAGATTAAAGTTTATGTAATAGATAGTGGAGAATATTCTACAATGCTTTTTCCATCAGAATACTAATTGAAGGAGATTCAAGTAAATGATAAATAAGCTAAGTAAAGAGAAATATTTTAAATATGATAGCAAAGAACTTCTTGGAGTAATGAGGTTCGACTTCTATGATGGAAGATTATCTAACCAATGGAATCCTAGAGAGTTAATAATTGAAATGAATGATAGGAAATTAATAGATCTAAAGAAGTTACAACAAGAACTTAATTATATTCAATTCACAGTGGTAGAAGATTTCAATAAAGTTGTAGAGCTATGTAATGGTACAGGTTATGATAAAGAAACTCTAGTATACATAGAGCTTGAAGAAGGTAAGTATGTGATAAAGCTAATACCTGTAAAGGATAGTTACTCATATATATACACGTACAAGAGATAGGAGGAGAAAGTTATGGATATAGTAACAGTAATAAAAGTAGTTGGAACAATATTAACAGTTGTAGCTACTTCAATAGAAGCAACAACTAAGAAGTAGTGTGAAATATAATATCATCACGATAAATAAAATAATAAATTAATTGTGATGATATTATAAGAATAAGCTAATTTTTTTATAACAATAATAAACTACTGGAAAATATCGTTGTAATAGGAGTGTTGATGTAACGATAGTGACGATATTTTCTGTAAGAAAAAGATTGAAAGTATAATGTAGAAGATGTAACTTAACTACAAAGAAAGATGAAGTAGAAAAAGTTGAGTAGGTAATCTAGATAAATATGTCCTAAAAGCAACGATAACACATCAGAAAACAGAGATTTTAGAAAAGGTGAAGAAATGTAGTAATAGGAATGAAAAAACGTAACGAGAGGATAAATCGAATGTTTTAATAATAATCTAGTAATGAATAAAGAAAAATCAGTAAATAATAGATTCATAACTATGTAAACTAGGAGATCAAGGCATGAAAGACTATGAGATGTTGAAGTTGGATGAAAAGATAATTTCACTCAAAAATAAAAAGAATCCAAAAGATAAAACATATAAATAATGGAACTTGGAAATAGGGAACTCGGTATCAGGAAAGGGCAACGGGGGGATAGGGGGGCTAAGGTCTTAATAGAAAATAAGGATTGAAATAGATTAATAAAAATATATTTCAATTAAAAACAAATAAAAAAGAATAAAAAGAAATTAATAAATAGAGAGATAACAATAAAGAATAGAAGAAAGAAGTAAATAAATATTCAGTATAATATAAGAATTACAATAATAGATAATTAATCAGATATAATGATAAAAAGAGTTGATAATTAATGAATATAATATCCAGTAATTAAAGATTAATAAATCAAAATGTAATACAAACTTTAAGTGGAGTAAATAGATAAAAAATCTATATACCAATAAAGATAAATAGATCAAAAAACAACAATAACATATCAAAAAACAGGGATTTCATAAAATGTGAATAAGAGTAGCATCCAAAAAGAAAAACATAAATAAAAAACCAAATTAACTGTTTTAACTGATATGTTTAGATATATATTATAAATTTGATAAAGAGTTAATGTTTCTAATGAAAGAAGCATTAACTCTTTTTATATTAAATTTTAAATTAATTATTAGTAAGTTTTTAATGAATTTTTCAATGATTTATTCGCATGAATAATCATTTTAAAGTAGTTATTATTTTTTATAGGAGGTGAAGTTAATATATGGATATAAGGAAGGAACATTTTAATGGAGTATATTCGACCATCTTTGAGCATATGGGAGAAAGAGTTACAAGAGAAATACATAGTGTGTTTAGGGGTCAGCAATTTAATTTTCCTAAAAAGTTATATTCAATGGAATATGTAATTAGATATTTAAAAGAAAATTATAATGGAAAGAATGTAAGGCAATTAGCTAAAGAACTTGACTATTCTGAGAGATGGGTTCAAGCAATAATAAATAAAAATAAAATAGTATCAAGAGGGGATGAAAATTAATGAATATTTTTGATGTAGGAGGGATTGTGTCAACTATAGCTTTAATATTCACGTTACTTATAGGTACAGGAATATTTATAGGAATAAATACAATATTTGAATGCTGGTATTTTGGTTGGAGAGCTTTAATTGGAGAATGGCTTGGATGTGTTATAGTAGCAGCATTTATTGTTAACTTTTTAAGTGGAATAGTTGGGGGATTGTTTTCGGTATTATGGTTTCTAATAAAATTAGTTGTAGTTATTGGGGGATTAGGAAGTATAGCAATATTTATTTATTCAAAGGTTAAGGGTAAAAATAATACATTAGGAGGAGAGGAGAAGGTTAATAATGAAGAGTAAAAAAATATTAATAGGTATAGTGGTAGTTGTTGTATTATTTATAATTGGATTAATAGGTAAAAATAATAATGAAGCAAAAATGGTTATAAAGAATGCAGAAATAGCTATTAATGAAGGTAATTATGAAAAAGCTAGAGAGTTATTGTATACAGTAGTTGATGGTAATAATAAAAAAATAGATAAGTTATGGAATATAGTTAATAGTTATCAAAATGCTCAAACAGCAAACTTAGAAGCAGGATTAAAGTATCTTGATGAAATTGATAATAGTTATAAAAAATATAATAAGTTAAAAGAAGATGTAGATAATTTAAGAGAAGAATTATTATCTACAAAGAAAGTTAGGGAAAAATTTAAATTAAAAATTGATGAAGTAAAAGGTTTAATAGATAAAGGTAATTACAAAGAAGCTATGGAGTTAAGTGAAGAAACATCAGAATGGCAACATATAGAGCAAAAAGATAAAAACACTATGTACGACTTACATGTACAAGCGATGGAATTATATAGTGAACAAGTGAAAGAAGAGAGAAAAGAAGAACAGAAGAAGCAAGATGAAGAAGAGAAAATAAAAAATGAGCAAGAAGAACAAAGCAAGAAGGAAAATCAAGAGAATAACTTTTCAAAAGAAGTAGCACAAAAAATAATAGACAAATTAAATAATGATAATGGAAACAGTCGTAATTTTTATGAAATAACATCAGATTTAAAAACTGATGATAATGGTAAAAAGTATTTTGATGTTGTAGCAAAGGATAAAGACTGGATAAAGTTTGATGACCATACTGTATTAGCTAATTATAAATTGTATTCTAATGAAGATTTAGTTGAAGTTCAAAATTAAAAAGGGGGAAACCTCTTTTTTTTATTTTTTAGGTAGATGTTATTAAACTTACTATTTAAAATATAAGTAAAAAGCAGTCTATAATTATGGAGAATTTTAATGAAAAGAAAGACAGATAAGAATTTAGAAGCAATAAGAGAATACATAGAAAATGAATTAAGTAGAAATGAAATTACAGAGGAAAGAAAAAGAGAATTAAAAGTGATTAATGATTATTATTTCTCGGAATTAACTGGGGAAAAAATATGTACACAATATAATATAAGTAGAAGAACACTATACAAGTATAGAGATAGATTTAATATGATGTTTAGTAATAAAGCTAGTTATGGAAATTTAAAGAAAGGAAATAATAAGCTTTATGATTTTCAAAGAAATAAGTTAGAAGATGCATTAAGTAAATCACCATTTATTGAAAATTTTAAGTTTTTAGAATGGAATGAAAAGATACTAAAGGAGTATATAAAGGAGAAATTTAACTTAAGTTATACTAATCAACAGTATAAAAGAATTATTGAAAATATAAAGATTGATTATAAAAAACAGTTTGATAGTATATGCTCAGGCTATGATGACATTATATATGTAGACTTCTTTAGTGTAAAAACTGCAAATATATCGTATGAGGAAGAGGTTATAATTAGAACTAAAGTAAAGGATATTAGGAAGGTATGTTATATTTTTTTAGAATACTTAAAAAATAAAGAGTATTTAAAGGATGAAATAAAAGCAGAAAATCTTTTAAAGAGTACTATACATACAAAAGCAGAAGAGATAATAGAAAATAGCGATATTGTTGTAAAAGTTTTTAGTGAGTATATTTGCGTGGAAGATGAAAAAGTAAAACAAAAACTTGAAGAAAGATTAAAAAAAGAAATAGAGTGTATTAATGAAAGAAAATATACTGTTATTACAAGTAAAGATAAGTTGGATAAAAAAATAGAACTATATGTAATAATAGGTATAAATAAAAAGGAAAATATTTTAGTAGAAAGTTATTCGGGAAGAAATTTTGAGGATAATATATTTGAGAAATTCATAAATAAAATAAGCAATAATAAGAGGGTTATAGTAATAGTTAAAGAAGACCAACTTGGTAAGAATAAATTAGATGAATTAATTAAGGCTAAAGATAAAAGGAATGTGAAGCTACTTTATATTAAAAATACAAATAATAGTAAATATAAATATATAAACAGAATTAAAGAAATCTTAGAATATGAATTTAACGATATAAAAATATTATCAGGAAGAAACTATATTAAAGAGATAGAAGGAATAGTAAATATGAAAAAAGGATATTAGGAGCAAAACTTCTCCTAATATCCTTTAATTGTATACCGGAAATAATTGTAATAAAAAAATACTATATTTAATGAAAATGAATGTAATAGTTAGAAAACAAGAGGAAATAAAAGAAAATTAGTAGTTAATGTTATTTTAAAGTATAGATATTTTACTAGAAAGTCTTAATAAGGACGGGATTACAGAATGATGAGATTTAAATAATCAAATATAATAAAGCTGTAAACAACATAAGAAGTTCATTACCTTACTTGATTAACAAGTAAGGAGGGAAGAAATGTTTTCAAAAGAACAATTAAAAGAAATTGAAAACATGGGGATAGAGATATCTCCTAAATCAGAAAAAGTAAAAGCCTTTAGTCCAAATAAGTTTGCTTCATACATAGCAGATAACTTAAAGATAATCAACAATAAAGATTATTTCTATGTATATAAAGATGGAGTGTGGAAGAAACTGGATGATATGTACTTATTCCAAAAGTTAAGAAATAAGTTACATACATACTTTGATGATATCTGGTCTTTGAAAAGTGAAAATGAATATATACAAGCTCTTAAGAGAATAGTTTATTACGGTGGAGACTTAAATGATAAAAAGAGATATTTAAATCTTTTAAATGGAATGTTTGATTTAGAGACATTCACATTAGTTGAACATAGTCCTGAATTCTATAGTAGTATTCAATTACCGATAACTCTAAAAAGAGATGTGGATTGTCCTAATTTCAAGAAGTTTTTAGGTCAATGCTTTTCAGGTGATGAGGAAGCAATAAATCTAGCACAGGAATGGGCTGGATATTTACTTACAGCAGAAACAAGAGCACAAAAAGCACTAATACTATATGGCCTGGGCAAAAATGGAAAAGGGGTCTTCATTGACATCATTAGCGAGTTAATAGGTGAAGATAATATATCTAGTATAGCAATGAATGAGTTGCATAGACCATTTTCAAGAGTATGTATATATGGGAAGCTAGCTAATATCAGCAATGAAAACGAATTCAATGGTAGGAGTTTTAATACCCAATATTTAAAGGCTATCGTAGGTGAAGATAATATAAATGCTGAACAAAAGCATCAACCTGTATTTAACTTTAAACCTACAGTTAAATTAGTGTTTACAACTAATAATCTACCTCACACAAATGATGGGGGATATGCACTTATGAGAAGGTTATGTATGCTTCATTTTACTAATACAGTAAAGGAAGAAGATAGAGATATGCATTTAAAGGACAAGCTTAGAAGTGAATTAGATGCTATATTCCTATGGGCATTAGAAGGACTGAAAAGACTTAAAGAAAATAACTATAAATTCTCAGAGTGTAAAAGTTCTAATGATCTACTTAAACAGTATGAGAAAGAATTGAATCCAATGATATTATTCTTTGAGCAATGTGTTATTAAATGTGAAAGTACTCATAAGGAGAATAATAAAATTATTTATAACACTTACAGGGAATGGGCTAGAGCAAATGGAATGGAAGGACAAGCTAAAATAAGTGTTCAAAAGTTCTGGAAGAAGTTTGAGGAGTACGCTAAATCATTAGGCTATGACTGTAGAAGTGGAAAGTCAAATGCTTTTAGATACCATACAGGGGTAAGAATAATTGGAGATTTTAGAATTTCTTTAGCTGACTCTAGGATAGCAGGACAGTTAGGTGGTTAAGTTAGGATTAAGTTGGAATGGATTCAAGAAAGATAAATCAATAAATAGGGCGTAAGGACTAAGTAAATTTAGAAAATCTCCTAAAAGAGATTTTCTAAATAAAAGAAATTAGATAGAGAAAGGAGGTGATAAATATGCGTCCATACGTCCAACTAAGATAAATCAATGGAAAAGATACATAAAATGAATCCTAGAAAGATACACAATAAAGTCCAGTAAGACAAGTAAGGTAATGAGGAAGAAAAAATAAGGTGAAGAAAAGGAGATAAAAACAATGGCAGTAGTAAAAAGAAGACAATCACCATCAGTAATGGGAAAAGCAATGACAAGAGAAAATCAGGAGAATGATGTGGATGGGAAAGAGAGAACAGAAAAGGCGGTAAAAAAGGAAGAGATATGGAAGCCAAGAGAACCGAAAGTAGAATTAGAATACAATGGATTAGAGGAATTCCAAGCATCAGAAGCAAAGCAAAGTACTTGGAGAACAACTGATTCTGGAATACTATCAATAGTAAAATCTGAAACAGGAAATAGGCTAATGTTTGCAAAGGAGATGATGGATAAGCTAAGTAATCCTAAAAGAGTAGTAATTTCATTCGCAGATGAAAAAATTGCTATAGGAGAACAATTACCTAACAATGAGAATTATTTAAAGGTTAATTACTCAAAAACAAAAGGAGTTATCTATTCAGCAGGAGTAGTTAAAGAGATAGTAGATAAATATGACTTAGATTTTAGTACGAGAACTTCAATTACATTTTCAGAAGTTAAGTACGTTAGATATGAAAATCATGTAGTAGCAATAGTAACTATAGTTTAAATAAGAGGTATAAGTATGAATGAATTAACAACAGAAGACATAATTGATGCAATAACAGAAACGATAAGATTGTACATACTAGCTTCAAAGCTAGAGGAGTTAGAAGAAGACTAAATAATCTACTAAGCATTGATCCGAATAAGTTCAATGCTTAGTGAAACTAAAATAATTTTAGGGGGAATACATAGTGAGCATTAATAGTCAGTTAGAGAGATTAGCATTAGAATATTCAGCAAGTATAAGAGAAGAAGATGTAACACTAAAAGAGCAAGAAGAGATAATGAACAGTGAATGGTTTATAAGTTGGATGAAAGAATATCATCAATAAATAAAGTTGAAAATCAATAAGATTAGAGGGAGAGATAAACATGGCAACTATAAAGAGAGATGGAAGAATTACAGAAATAGAAGTAGGATGTAAGAAATGCAGAATAGTAGGCTATCAATCAAATGGTAGAAAGGCTATAAAAAGAAATGTATTTAAACAAGGATACATAACATTTGAGCTTGAGGATGGAACAGAAGTAAAACAATATATGCTTATAGCACCATGGAATACATATTTATTTTATAAATTAATTAAGGCTATTAAAGCAGAAGGCTTTAATATATTCAATGAATGTGATGCATTTGATGAAAATGAAATAATAGGTAAGGAAGTAGTAATAGAATTAGAAAATGAAGTTAAGGATTCTGGTGAATATATCAATGTTACTAATATCTATAATGTTGAGGAAGGAGAGATTATCATAGCTTATGATAATAAGTTAAAGGAAAAGAAGTATTCAGAAATGGAGAAAAATAAAGAAATGAGCATGGAGTATATAAGAAGTAAAGCAAATGAAGTTATTCCACAGCAGGAAATTACAAGTGAAGAGGACTTAATGAACTTTTAGAGGTTATATAGGTACTTTAGTTAACATCTAGAGTACCTATATTTAGAGAGTTATAACTGGAGGAGAGATAAAAATGATAAATATAAATAAAATAATGAAAGAAAATGTATCAATTAATATGAATTTAGATGTAGAAAATAGAGGATTGTGGGAAAAGGGAAATCAATTGGGCTGTGATACTATAACTTTAACTATTCCAGTTAATGAAATATCTAATGATATAGATATTGATAAGCTAGAAAATGACTTACATTTTGAAGTAAGTAATTTTACTATAAATAGCAACGAAGTAAAATTTAATATATTTACTGGAGAAACAATATTCTTTAGTTCTTTAGTATCTATATATGAATATATAGAACACTATGTAAGTTTCTTATGTGAAAAGCTAGATAGATTTATTAGTGAAAGTTTTAAGCTAGAGTTTGATTTCTATATGTCTTTTATGGAAGATTAAAATAAAAGTAATACATTCAATTAATATTAAGAGACTAACTTTAAAGTTTACTCTTAATATTAATTGGAGAAATATATAGTAATATTTAGTTCTAGAAAATATCTAAATTAATAGATAGATATATATTATAAATTTGATAATTTAATAGTGAGGGAGAGCTGTAAGATGATTAATAATTATGTATCAATTGATATCTCAATACAAGAATTAATAAAGAGAATTAATAGAGTCCCTAGAATAGCAATATATTGTCGTGTAAGTACGACAGAACAGGCAGAAACTGGGTACAGTATAGATGAGCAAGAAAGATTGCTAATTGATTGGTGTAATAAGAATGGATTAGAAGTTTTTAACTGTTATTCGGATAGAGGAATAAGTGGTAAAAATATTAAGAACAGACCAGCTTTAAAAGCATTATTGAAAGATGTAGAAGATAGAAAAGTAGATATGGTAGTGAGTTGGAAGCTAAACCGTATCAGTCGTAAGCTTGCAGATGTTCTTAAAATAATGGATTTACTAGAGAAAAATAATGTTACATTTAAGTCTTATTCAGAGCCATTTGAAACTACTACACATGTGGGAAGAATGCAAATGCAGATGATGGCAATGATTGGGGAGTTTGAGCGTGGGACAATCTCTCAGAACGTAAAGGTTTCCATGTGTGCTAAGGCTAGAGCAGGCGAATGGTGTGGTAACCGTGTGCTAGGCTATGATTTAGTACCAATGGAAGGTACAGAAAACAATAAAAGGAGAAAATCAAGACTAGAAATAAATAAGGAAGAAGCAGAAATAGTAAGGATAATATTTAATGAGTATGCTAGTGGTAAAGGGTATAAGGCAATTACTAATAAATTAAATAAACTAGGATGTAAGACTAAGAAAGGTAACAATTTTTCACAAGGTTCAATTAGAGATATCTTAATGAATCCAGTATACATAGGAAAGGTTAGGTACAATGTTAGACAGAATTGGAGTGAAAAACGTAGAAGAAACATCAATCCAGAGCCAATAGTGGCAGATGGAATTCATAAAGCTATAATTGATAATGATACATGGGATAAAGTTCAAGTGATGTTACAATCTAAATCTGGTAAACCTTCAAGAGTCTATGATGGATTTTACCCATTAACGGGAATATTAAAATGTCCTAAGTGTGGAGCTGGTATGGTTATTTCAAGAACTACTAATGTACTAGCTGATGGAACTAAGAAAAGAATAGCTTATTATTGTTGTGGAGCATGGAAAAATCAAGGTACAGGTATATGCAATTCAAATACCATAAGAGTAGAGAAAGCTAATGAGTATGTGTTTAATAAACTTTCAAGTGTTTTATCTAATGATGAAATGATTAAATCAATAGTAAGAAACATAAATAAGGAAAGAATAAAGAGAGTAGATCCAAGTAAGAGTGAGTTAGAAAGAATAGATAAGGAACTAGAAAACATAGATAAGAAAAAGAGAAAGATTTTTGAAGCATACGAAGATGACATAATAACAAGAGAAGAATTTCTAACTAGAAAAGATGAGCTAAATCAAAGAGCTAAAATATTACAAGAGTCAAAAGAACCTCTATTAGTTACATTAGCTGATGATGTAAGTGAAGAAATATCTTATGAGTTTATTAAAAGTATACTAGACAATTTCAGTAAGTTGTTAAATAATAAAGAGTCAAGAGAGCAGAAGAAGAAGTTATTACATATGATAATTTCTAAGATAACAATAAATGAATTAAGAGAGGTTGATTCAATAAACTTAACTATAAATGATAAGTTAGTAGATTATATAAGTAAAGAAGAAGGAGTATCTATAAAGGATGCTCCTTCTTCTTTTATGTTAAGAAATGTTGGGATGAGTGTATTGAATTTAGATATTATAGTATAGATTTAAAAAAATGTAAGTTAATGTGTAAATATAGATAATATATAAAAATATGGTATAATTTTGATGTTAAATATTAAAGGGGAGAGATTCAATTGAAGTTAAGAGAATTAATAATTAAAAATTATGGTTGTATTGGAGAAAATGAATTAAGAGTGGTAATAGATGATATAATTGTACTAATTGGACCTAATAATGTTGGAAAGACCACAGTATTAAATGCTTATGAATCTTTTGCTGGATCAGGAGTAGCTTTAGATAAAAATAAATTCCATAAAAATAGCACGGATTCTCCAATAGAGATATCAGGAATTTTTTCAGATATAACAGATGAGGATAAAATACAAATAGGAGAAAAATGGATATTTAATCATCCTGATTATAATGAATGTATAAAATATAAATATGTATGGGAAAAAGAGAATACTAAGGGCGTTAAGTATTCTTGGAATAATGAAGAGGAACAATGGAAAAAAGGAGGTATGGGAGGATGGGATACGAAGATAGCTAGTTGTATACCTGTACCGATAAAGATAAATCCATTAGATAGTCCAGAAGAGCTACAAAAACAAATAATAGAAATATTATCCGAAGCAATAAAAGAGAAATCAAGATGTGATGATGGAAGAATTAAAGATTTGATAGATAATCTTAATAAAATTGCTGAAGAAGTAAAAAAAGAAATTGAAGATACATTAGATATAACAACAGATAAACTTGAAGAAAATATGAAAAATATATTTCCAGATTGTAAAATATTAATAAAGCCTCAAGCAGGTAAGTTTGAGCCTGAAAAAATAATTGCATCAGGAAGCCATATAAGGATAAAGGATTTAGAGGGAAATGACTATCCACTATCTAGTCAAGGTGCTGGATTACAAAGGACATTTTTATGGTCTGCAATAGAGGCTTTATCAGAGGCGGGAAATTATAAAAAAGGTAAAACTAAAATAAATAATGATAAACCTAGGATGTTGTTAATTGAGGAACCAGAATCATTTTTACATCCACCAGCAATTAGAGCAGCTAGAGAGGCTCTATATAAAATAGCAGAAATGCAAAATTGGCAAGTGATGATTACAACACATTCACCAATATTTATAGATGTTTCAAAACCACATACTACAATTATAAGAGTAGACAAGGATATTGATTCTAAAACAAGAATTTTTTCTACTGAAAAAGCAAATTTTGATGAAGATGAAAGACAAAGGTTGCAAATGATTAGAATGTGTAATCCTAGTATTAATGAATTTTTCTTCGCAAATAATATTATATTAGTTGAAGGTGACACAGAGCAGACAGTATTAAATTATATAAAGAGTATAAACTCTAAGTATACAGGAATACAAATAGTAAATTGTCGTGGTAAGGCTAATATTCCAATGTTCATGAAGATATTAAATCACTTTGGCTTAAGTTACACTGCAATTCATGATATTGATGCTCCATATTCTATGAGAAAAGAGAAAAAAGTGAAAAATGCTATGTGGACAATAAATGAAAAGATTTTTAATGAATCGAGAATTAAAAATGGAATGGATAATATGATAATTGCTAATATGCCTGATTTTGAATTTCAATATTTTAAATATCTTCAAAGAGGTGATAAACCATATAATGCTATATGTGAATTAAGAAAAGTTGAGTTTATTAATTCAGATAGGTATGAGGAGTTAGTAAATATACTTGAAAGTATTATTTCTAGAAAGCATAGTAGAAGCATTAAGAGTATTGATGATTATTATAGATTACTATCTAAATATGTTAAAGAAGAGATACCAGAACCAAAGGAAATTTGGCAATTAGACGAATATAAACAAGCATTTAAAGAAGTTAGTGTAACAGAGGAAATTACTGTAGATAATATAAAGAAATAAGTATTAGTAGAAGTTCGCTTTATCATTTTATACTAAGAGATATTATACTGGGAATATTTAACTTAGAATATATGTTAGATTTATAGTGTTATAAGAAAATTAAAAAGTTATATTAAGGGGAGAATTTTAATGAAATTAAATGGGATTAAGGAGTTTCATAACTCTATGAAAATTAATGGAGTTAAAAAAAGTAAATTTATATTTACTTATAATAATGTAGTTTTTGATATATTTTTCTTTACTGATGAAGTTCCATATAAATTATGTATAGGGGGTAGAGCTAATAATTTTTATTTTGAACTAAATGTAAAGAAAGGCTATATAATTGATATAAATATTGGAGATAAATATTTAAGATTATTAGAAATATTAGGATTAAAATATAATCCAGATAGTCCATTTAAGACAATATATTTCTTCAATGAATTAAATAAGAATATACCCAAGAAGATAGATACTAATAACAAATGGAAACCTAGCGATTATGCAATATATAAAAGAAATGTGGAAGAAGCAGAAAAAATATATTTTTGTGGTTGGTTTGATAATGATAAGGTTGGGAAAAAAGTAAGAGAGAAAAACTTAGAAAAGACTAAGGAGATACTGGGAACAGATGCGTATTTAATGTGTAAGAAAAATAATATTAGTAGTAAATGGACAGAGGATGAAGAGGGAGCTACTGAATATTTTTTGCCAGATAAGATAGTCAGGGACTAGAAGGGAGATATTATGAATAATAGAGAAAATTTAAAAAAAGAGATTATAGAATTTATACAATCAGATGATGAAAAAATAATGCTTATAACTGGAACACATCAATTTGAAAAGCATATGGAAGTGTTGAGAACATTAAATCAAAATGTACAAGATGGTGTTAAAGTTTTATTTAGGATTAATGGAAAAGATAATATTGATAGTATTTTTCAACATAGTCTTAAATCAGCAAAATTGAACACAAGAATTAAAGTAGGAAACTTGAGAATGTATATAGACACAATAAATAAAAAGTCATGGAGAAATGAAAGATATAATGTATCTATATTGTATCCAGTAGATTCAATATGTAGAAAGAAAGATGAACAACGTAAAGAAATATTGGATGACCTAATAAGAAATACAGTTCATAAAGTATTTATAGTTTCGTGGACTGATTCGTATGATTATAGCTGGTTAGATGAATTTGGAATAGATAGAACAGTTGTATTTGATGCAGAGGAAGAAGACTCAGCTTATCATGGTAGAGTAATAGAGAATATAAATAGATTTAAATAAAATATGTACAGTTAAGGAGTGTGAATAAAATGGTAGTTACAAATATTATGCCATGTATAAAGGTTACAAAAGAGAATAATATGAGTGGTATGGATATGTACATTGATTTAGGTTCTAAGATAAGAGTTACAGATGATGAGGGTAATATAGTAGAAGGTAGAGTATTGTTTTTAGAGTTAGCTAAGTACGAGGAAGAGGATGATATGCTATATCTATCATTAGATAATGAAAAGCAAGTTAGTATAGGTATAAGTTATATAGTAGATATAGAAGAGATGTAATTATAAGTAAAAACCTCACTTAATACTGATACGGAGAACCGTACCACAAATAAATGATATTTATAAATATATTTTATATATTTAGATTTTAATGAAGCTAGAGGTACAGTAGTTAGATTTATTTTTTACACAAATCAATCTACTGTCCCAAAAGAGTATATGACTCAGTAAAAGTCATATACTCTTTATATTACAATTCTTTAGCAATAGCATATCCTGCATGAATAGCATCCTTTATTGTTCCAACATTGTTTGCGTCTCCTATAGTGTGATAAGGCATTTGAAGTTCCTTTAAAGTATCAGCCAGTGTGGTGTCTGTGCGGTAACCTACGGCGAAGATAAGGGTGTCGGCATCAGCAATGCAGTGGATTTCACCGTCTTTGCTATAGTAGATTTTATCTTCCTCTACCTTTTCAACCTTGGCGCTACAGATTAGCTCTATGCCTTTTTTCATCATACGTTGTACAAGTAAACTTCTACCTGCGCCTGTTTCTGTTGACATGATTTCTGGAGCCATTTCAATTACAGTGACTTTTCTGTCTCTAGGAAGACGGTCATAAACTAGGGGTGCAAGATAATCTGCAGTTTCACAACCTACAGAACCACCTCCAATAATAACGATTTTACGGCCAGGGAAGGCTTTTCCACCTAGAATATCATCAGCAGTTGCCCAATGTTTAAAGGATGTAAATGGTTGGATAACAATAGGGGAGGCACCATTGCTTATAATCACTTCATAATCAGCAAATTCATTTTGTAATAGTTCTTTATTAACAGTACAGTTTAAACGAATTTCAACTCCAGTTTCTTCGAGTTTTCTAACCATGTATTGTGTAACCTTTGAAAGATCTTGCTTAGCAATTGGCACGGAAGCTATACGCATAAGTCCACCTAGTTCTTCATTTTGATCGCAAAGGACTACATGATGACCTCTTTTCTTTGCAACATAGGCTGCTTCCATACCAGCAGGTCCGCCACCAATAACAAGAATTTTTTTCTTTGTGTTAGATAACTTAAGAGTATCCTCATTTTCAATTTCAAGAGAGGGATTGATTGTGCAAGCTACACGCTTTCCAAACATAATACCGTTTAGGCAACGAAGACATCCAATACATGGACGTATATCATTATCCATACCTTTTTCGGCTTTATTAGCAAATTCAGAATCACATAAATTAGCTCTTCCAATCATGCAGATATCTGCTTTACCATTGGCGATTAATTCATCAGCAATCCAAGGCTCTGTAATTCGTCCAACAGTAGCTATTGGGATTGACGTATGTTTTTTGATTTCTTCTGATAACTTAGCGTGAGAACCTTGCTTTGTACCAGGTGCAGGGATTGAGCTACCACGCATGATAGTAGTTCCTCCAGATACGTGAATCATATCAGCACCAGCTTTCTCTAATTGCTTAGCAATGTATATTCCATCGTTAAGATTTAAGCCTCCATCACAGTATTCATCACCAGAAATTCTTACATCAATGATGAAATCTTTTCCGCACGTTTTACGAACTTCTTCAATAACTTCTAGTGTTAATTTCAAACGGCCATTGATATCACCACCATATTCATCAGTTCTTTTATTATATAGAGGAGATAAAAAACCTCCTAGTAGACCGTGGGCATGAGCAGCATGAATTTCAACACCATCTCCTCCAGCGGTTTTAATTCTTAAGGCTGCTTCACCAAACTGCTTGATAATAATCTTTAATTCTGGTATGGTTACTGGTCTTGGGGCTTCCTTCGCATAGGTAGGCCCAACATTTGATGGTGCGATTAAACGAGGTGTTCCCGGAATAGGGAAGGCCATGTAAGCAGGATGGAATAATTGGGGAAGGATTTTTGCTCCATACTTATGGACAGCCTCCGTCAACTTTTTCCAACCAGGAATATAAGAATCATCACTTATGGACATATCTCCAGGTAAATATGTGTAAACAGGTTCAATAGTAGTTACTTCAGTAACAATAAGACCAACACCACCCTTTGCTCTTGCAGCGTAATGCTCAACTAAAGTATCTGTTACATAACCTTTATCTGCTAGGTTTGTAGATATTGGTGGCATAAAAATACGGTTTTTAACTGTGGTTTCACCAATTTTGATAGGTGAAAATAAATGACTATATTTTTTCATATCCTCATCTCCTTTTTCTTTGATGTTACCATATTATTCAATTAGTATCCTTGTCCTAGCTTGATGTTAAAGGTTAAAATATGTCCTCATATTTGAAGATTAAAAGCGAAATGAGATAATATTAAAGCGAAAAATGACTTATAATAGAAAGTTACAAGGTAGATTTTAAGTTCCTCCATTTTAAACTTTAGCAATATCTATAATAATTTCATCATTACAGTGAGTTATAGTGCTTTTTACATCTTTAGATGTTTGAATGGAGCAAAGAGTATGCCCTTCTTTCACTTTGATTTTTATGCTATCATTTTCATAAAGGATGTTTTCTGATTCTTCTAACAGGTGTTGAAGGAGCTGCTTTTGATTATAATCTAGAGACATTATTTGTTCTCTTTTATCTTCATTAAATTTCATGTTATTGACAAACTTTTTGCGATAGTGGCTAGGAACAATTCCATAAAGTTCTTTGAAGGTTGTGGTATAGGCTTTAGAATTTGGCATGCCACAATCAGCAGCAATCTGCTCAATGGATTTTTTCCCCTCTAATAAAGATTCTATGGATTCACGAATTCTTACTAGAGCAACATATTTTACAAATGGAATACCTGTATACTTCTTAAAGAGTTTGGAAGTGTAAGAAACGCTAAACATAAGTGTATCTGCTACATCTGTTAAACGTAGATCCTCTTGATAATGGCTATCTATGTACTGAATAGCTTTAATATAGTTTTCTCTATGAATAGATTGAAGAGGTAAACGTTCAATAGGATACTGCATGTGATTAGAAGTTATATAAACAATTTCCATCATTATTGTATTTAACTCAAATAAATTATTATTACCACGTAATAGAACTCCAACTAATTTACCTATTTGAAGCTTTAATTTTTTCAATAATTTCAAATTATTATTGTCAGTGCAAACAATTGATTCGTAGGAATGCTTTATTTCTCCTATCATTGCTGATGGAAAGAGAGAAAAATCAATATGTATGGTTAAAATCACATTTTCTTCTCTAGAATTTTGACGAATTATATGAATATCATTTGGAGCAATGATTAATAGTTCATGCTCTTTAATTATATGAGAGAAGTTTTCTGTAATAACCTCATATTCTCCCTTTAAAACGTAGGTTATTTCTAGACTACTATGACGATAAAATACTTGTCTGCTAAAGCTGTTAATGCTTAGACTTAAAGGATAACCGAATTTTTGACCTGAAAAATCATAATAATATTTCATATTTTGCATAAAAAAACCCCCATTTATTGTAGTTGCAGATTTAACGTATTTTTTCTTTAGATATATAAATTAAAATTATATTACTAATAATAGATGCTTTTACAAAAATAAACAAGTTGTTATTCTTGATAATGATTGAATGATAAAAGTCTTAGCGAAATAAAGAAATTATATAGGGAAGATAGACAAGATATATTAGAAAAAGCTGATGAGCTTATTAAGAATACTTATCGAGTTCTCATTACTAGAGGGATGAAAGGATGCTATATTTATTGCGTATTTGAAAAAAAATTTAGTTATAGCAGTTAAATTTGTATTGGTTGCTAATGAATAATATATCACTAATTTAAATAATTAGAATTATGAATAATGAACCGTACCATAAGTAAGTGAGGTTTTTACTGAAATTAGGTTAATAAATAAGGGAATTTGAGAAGGAGAGGGTTGAGAATATTATCATTTAAGTAAGCCTTTATATATAGAACTTTAGTGATAAATTATATGTGGAATTGGTATATAAATAATATTATTAATTTAATGTTAAGAGTGTTAATTTATGAAATTAGCACTTTTATATTTATAATATAATTGAAACTTTATGTTATTATGTATTTATAAAATAAATTCATTTTGATATATATTATATAAAATGGAGGAAAATATAAATGAAAATTAATATATTAATTGTTGAAGATGAAAAAGAAATAAGGGAAGGCGTAAGTGAATATCTAGCAGAGGTTGGATATAGCGTTATAAGTGCAGAAGATGGAATGCAAGCAATAGAATTATTTAAGAATAATAAAATTGATTTAGTAATTTTAGATATAATGCTTCCAAAGGCTAACGGATTTGTTGTTTTAAATAAAATTAGACAAGAAAGCAATGTTCCAGTAATTATGTTAACAGCAATGAGTGATGATTATACCCAAATTATGAGTTTTGATGAAGAGGCAGATGATTATATTACAAAGCCATTTTCAATAATAGTTTTACATAAAAGAATAGAAGCACTTCTTAGAAGAGGAGTAAAAGTTAGTGAAAATAAAAAGTGGTGTTATGGAGATATAGAAATTGATTTTGAAGGATATTCAGCAAGAAAGAATGGCGAAAATATTGATTTAAAACCTAAGGAAATAAAATTAATAGAGTTATTATTAAAGTATGAGGGAAAGGTTTTAACAAGAGCACAAATCTTAGATAATTTATGGAGGATTGAAGAAGCACCAAATGATAGGGTTATTGATGTATATATTAAAAATATAAGAAAAAAGTTGTTATTAGATTGTATAGTAACAGTTAAGGGAATTGGATATAAATTTGAGGAGAAATGATGAATAAGTTAAAGCTATTTTCAAAAACATATATATTTACCATGGGGATAATAAGTGTAATAATTTTAATTTCAAATGTTTTAATTTATTTAGCATTACCCAAGGTATATGTGAATAATAAACAAAAGGAAGCTGATAAAATTATTGAAGATTTAATTGAACAAGTAAATAAATCTGATAATAAGGAATCATTTAAGATAGCAAAGAATTTTGCTGAAAAATATAATATTCAAGTTTTACTTACTATAGGAGATGAAAAAAGGGTATTTCAAGGTTTGCACAAAGTAGATATATATGTTAATGAAGAGGAAATTACAGAAAACTCTTTAATAATTCCTAATTTAAGTGGTGAAAATATTATAGAAAGTTTTGATGATGAAAATGGAGAAATATTCGGTCAATATATTAATATAAATAATTTATCAATAATAAAAAGTAGGGACTTTAAAAAAAGTAATGATGTAAATGGAAGTGCTAAAATAGTAATGGATTTAGAATCATTCACAGAAACAAGAGATATTATATTAAAAATACTTCCATATTCTATTTTTATAAGCTTGCTTATAGCACTTATTGCATCATATATATATGCAAGAAAAATTACAACTCCAATAAAAGAAATTTGTGATGTTACAAAAAAAATGGAGAATTTAAATAAAGAAGCCTTTTGTGAGGTAAAAACTGAAGATGAAATAGGAATATTAGCAGCTAATGTAAATAGTTTATATGAAAATTTATTAAATACAATTGTATCATTGGAAGAGGAAATAAAAAATGTAAGTGAATCTGAAAAAATTAAGGTGGATTTTTTAAGAAGCGCATCACATGAGCTTAAGACACCACTAATGAGTATGTATATAATGATTGAAAATATGCTATATGATATAGGAAAATATAAAAATCATTATATATATTTAGAAAAATGTAAGGATATAGTTAGTGAATTAAGTAAAATGGTTCAGGAAATTTTAGATACTTCAAAACTTAATATAATAAATAATAAAAATGAAAGTGTATTAGATTTAGGTAGTTTAGTTCAAAAGAACATAGAACCATATAAATTAATAGCTAAGTCAAAGAAAATTAATATTAAAATGAATTTAAAAGAGTCTTTTAATATTAAAGTAGATGAAAAATTATTTACTAAAGCAATCTCTAATATTATTTCTAATGCAGTAAATTATACTGATGAGGGAAAGGAAATAAGAATATATATAAAAGATAAAAAACTTATTATAGAAAATGATTGTAAGCCAATTTCAGAAGAACATTTAGCACATATTTTTGAGGCATTTTATAGAGTTGATTTTGATAGAAATAAGAGTAGTGGGGGGAATGGGTTAGGATTATACATAGTTCAACAAATTTTAAAAATGTATAATTTAGATTATTCTTTTAAATCAATATTAACTGGAATGAGTTTTGAAGTTGATTTTAATTAAATATTTGAAATTTGTTCATGTTTAATAAAAAATAAAATAGTTGAAAAATAACGGGTATTAGATTAATAATATCCTTATTTTTTTATAAAAAATAATTTAATTAATACGATTCTTAATGAATTTTATAAACTTAATTTTTAAATTTCATAAATATTTCATATTAGGTTGATAGAATGTACTCAAGTTAATAAACAAGGAGGACATAAATATGAATGTATTTAAGAGATCAATATTATATATAACAAGAAAAAAAATAAAAAGTATTATTATGTTATTTATATTATTTGGAATAGCAACGGCAGTTTTAAGTGGAATTTCAATTAAAAAGGCAGCAAATATAGCAAGACAAGATTCAAATAAGGATATGGCAAATACTTTTGAATTACAAGCTAATTTTGCGGGTAATTTTGAAGGAACAATTCCAGAAAATTTAATTGATAAGGTTTCAAAGGTAGAAGGTGTTAAGAATTATGATGCAGCAATTCAAGGAGCTGGTTTAGATTTAGAAAATGTAAATTATATAAAACCTGAAAAAAATGTAGTTCAATATAATGATGATTATAAATATGAAAAACTTTTTTCTGTAGAAGCACATAAAAGTTCAGAATATGATACTAAGTTTATAAGTAAATCATTAAAGCTGATTGATGGTAGACATATTGTTGCTACTGATAAAAACAAGGTATTAATTCATAAGGATTTAGCAGAAGCAAATAATTTAAAAGTTGGAGATACTATAAAAGCAACAAAGAGTGCTGGAGATTTTAATGCATCAACTTTATCTAAAAGTGATTATGACCTTGAAATTGTAGGTATTTTTGAAAGTGAAAATACTGAAAGAGCTGGACATAAATTAGAAATGCCAGAAAATCTTTTAATTACTGATGTAGATACTATTAAAACTTTATATGGATATTCAGATGGAAATGTAAAATATACAAATGCTACTTTCAATACAGATACTGATGTAGATAAAGTAACATCAAAATTTAAAGATATTCCTACTGATTGGAATAAGTATACAATAGTAAAAAGTGAAGATACATTTTTAGCTTTATCTAAGTCTTTTGATTCTTTAGATAAGATTATAAATATGGTTTTAATTGGAGCAATAATAGCTGGAGTAATAATACTTTCATTAGTGTTAGCATTTTGGATTCAAGGAAGAGTTCATGAAACCGGTATATTACTTTCAATAGGAGTTTCAAAGTTTAATATTATTTCTCAATATATAATTGAATTATTACTTATAAGTATATTAGCTTTTGGAGGATCATATTTCTCAAGTAAGGTAATTTCACAAAATATAGGAAATACAATAGTTGCACAAGCAGGTAAGCAAGCGGTTCAAGACGTTCAAAGTGGATTTGGAGGATTTTCATTAGGAAATGATGTTAATAGTTCTTTAGCAACTCGTACAGTAGATGAAATAGATGTAAAAGTAGAGGTTGAAGAATTAATTTATGTATATGTTATAGGAACAGTTATTATCATACTTTCAGTAATGGCATCATCAGCATCAATAATTAGATTAAAACCAAAAGAAATATTATCCAAAATGAGCTAGGAGGAAAATAAATGTCAATTTTAGCATTAAATAAAGTTAATTATTCATATAAAAATGGAAAAAAAGTTTTAAATGATATAAGCATGGAATTTGAAGAAGGAAAACTTTACGCTATTTTAGGGGCTTCGGGTTCAGGAAAATCAACGTTATTATCACTATTGGCTGGATTAGATGAACCTAGAAATGGCGAAATATTATATAATAATCAAAATATAAAAGTAAAGGGATACGAGAATCATAGAAAAAGCAATATTTCATTAATATTTCAAAATTATAATTTAATTGATTATATGACACCTTTAGAAAATTTAAAAATAGTTAATCCCAAGGTGAATAAGAAAATATTAAACAATTTAGGGTTAGCTGATGATGAAATTAATAGAAACGTATTACAACTATCAGGGGGACAGCAACAGCGTGTTGCCATTGCAAGAACACTTGTTACAGATTCACCAGTAATATTAGCAGATGAGCCAACGGGGAATTTAGATAGTGATACAGCTGATGAAATTATAGAAATATTAAAAACAAGTGCACATAAACATGGAAAGTGTGTAATAGTGGTTACTCATAGTAAGGAATTAGCTAAAAAAGTAGATGTTGTACTTGTTCTAAAAAATAAAAAACTAACACAGATTAATTAATAAAAATTATATTATTAACAATAAGTTTTTAGAAGGAAGAATTAAGTATGAAAGTAAAACATTTTAAAGATGCAAATTTAATAAGTAAAGTACTATATGTTATTTCAATAATTATATTAGCATATACATTATTAACTATATATAATTCACATGTATATATATTATCACTTGTAGCATCAGGTAAGATTGTGGTAAGTAAAAGTATATTAGTGGTAATAACATATTACATTAATTCATCATTACCGTATGCATTTTATTCAATAGCAACATTTTCTATGGGATATATTATCAATGAATTAAATGTTAAAAGGGAAGTAGAAAAAGATATAAAAACTGATTTAGAAGACTTTAATAAATTAAATGAAGATGATAATGAATTAGAAGAATTAATAGAATATTTAAAAGATTAACTAGCTGTTAAGGATTAATTTAGAAAACTCTTGATATTCACTTGAGAAAGTTATTATGATGTTAGGGTAATGGGCAAGATGGTAAGGGATAACAAGCAATTGGATATAAAGTAAGTTTTGAGAAGGAGTATCAGTTAAGGGTGCTCCTTCTTCTTTTAGGTTAAGAAGTTTTGGAGCAACTATGTTGAATTTGAACATTACTATATAGAATAATATGGGGATGTAGATCATAATTAAATTATAATTTTAAAAGTATATTAGAAAAGGAGAAAAGTAATGAGCAAGTTTACAACCTAACTTAACACCGATACGGAGATTCAATTACATAGTCCAATGCATACTCTTCTTGAAAATGTAGGTCATGAAGTTGAGAATATAGATTTTATATATTTTGAAAGAGCATTTTCTAATGAAGTTAGACCACAAAAGGGAGAAAGCAAAGAATTATATTGGTTTACTAAAGAAGAAATTGAAAGTAATGATACTATAAAACCTCATGTTAAAGTAATGGCATTAGATGCATTACGTATTTTAAGTAATATATAAATATATATTATGATTATGTAGTATATAAGGAGGTTGTATCTATGAATAATGAGATTATACGTAGAAAAATGAAAGAGTTTCCGTAATGGAATGATAGAAATGGTTGTTATACAGATGAAAATTGTGATTTAGAAGAAGTACCAAGAATGACATATGATGATTCAGTAAAATATTTCTTTGGTGTGATGAATGATGATTTCTACTATAACATAACAGATAATATTTTTGAATTATCTTATGAGGAAGTAATTAAATATGCTAAAGATAATAACTTCTATGATTCAACATATGAAAAATTAAATCTGTTAATAAATAATGATAAGCCAACAATAGAATTTTATAAAAGTTTACTTTAGTAAAGCTCTTACTTGTATTTAGATATGCAAGTAAGAGTTTTTTATATGTAGAAGGGAGAAAGTATAATGAAAAAAGTTTATAATGAAAGTCAATTAGTTAAATTAAATAGCATACCAGTAGAGGTTATTGAATTCGTAAGAGAACTAATAATTATATTAAATGAAGCATATGGAGAGGATAGGAATGTAGAATCTGACTTAGGTGGATATGTATTAATAGCAGAAAATATAGTAGATATCGAAATATTGAAACAAGATAAGTTACAATGTTTAGTGCCAGAATATACTGATGTAATAGAAGTTATGAATGGAGAAAATTATACTTCAAGCTTATACTTACTTTCTAGCGATTTTTCAATTGTAGTAGTATGTACTGAAGAACTTTCTAAGTTCCTACTGGAATAAGATAAGGAGGTAGAATTAATGTGAGTAAGAAGAGTGAAGAAAAGATAATCAAGGAAACTAAGTACTGCAAGATAAAAAGCCAAGGAAAAGTTGGAGCAGGAGAATACACATACTCAATAGAGAAAATCTACATCAAAGAACTAAAGAGATACGAAGTAAGGTTCTGTGTCTACAAGGCTACTAGAAGAGGTGACGAAACATACATTCCAAGAAGTCTTGATGTAACGGAGCTAGAACTAATAGAGCTAATAAAGGAGTCAATAAGAGAGAAAGTATTTTCAGAAGAATTCATTGAAATGTTAAAACAAGAAATAAACCAAATCTAAAAGTCTTAATTGCTACAAGTATAGTGATTAAGACTTTTTTACATTTAAATAAAAGTATAGAAAGAGGGAGTATAAATGTTTAATAAAGATAATGTATTTATTACAGTTAATGAAGAAGTTTCTTCAAGGAATTAGGTATTAAGTATGATGAAAATATGAGAATAATAATAGTTAAAAATAATGATAAGTTAAGAAGAATTTAAATTGATAACAAAAAAGAAATTGGATTAATTGTCCAATTTCTTTTTTGTTATTTATTTAGACTTTGTAATTTTTCTTTTTGTTAAAATTAATCCCAATATTACTAATAGCAATAACGATAAAATAGCTATATATTTTGATAATGAATTTACCGTTGCAGGAATATCTTCTATATTTTCATTAGTCTCATTATTACTATTTGTATCTTCAGAAATCATCATAGTTTCTGGATTAACTTCAAAGTCTTCTGCTAAAGTTTCAGTCATTACTGAGTTTTCCACAGGTTTTTCAGATTGACCTTGAGGTGCTTCAGGTACTACTGAAGTTTCAATAGGTTTTTCTACTGGAACATTAGATGTATTTGGTATATTAGTAGTTCCATCAGGTTTTTCCGCTGGAGCATTAGGAGTACTTGGTACATCAGGAGTTTCTCCAGGTTTTGTTTCATCATTAACTTTATTTGATAATACTATTATTTTTCTTTCGACGATAATAGTGTTATTATCACTATCTGTTACTTCATATTTTACAGAATAATCTCCTTCAGTTAAGCTAGTTAAGTCTAGTGTAGGTAATTTTAGTGATTTTATTAAATCTCCATCTTCTAAATCTGTTACACTTACTCCATTAGAAAAATCAAATCCCTTACCTTCACCTTCATTTATTACTATATCATCTAATCCGGTTATTACTGGTAATTGATTTGTTACTGTTACTATTCTATCTACAGTTGTAGTATTTCTATCACTATCAGTTACAGTATAAGTTAATGTATAGTCTTCATTTGTTCCTGGAGTAGGCTTACCCAATTCTCCAGTTACATTTATTTGTAATCCAGTTGTATCAATATCATCACTGTAGCTAACTCCATTCATCTTATTAAAGGTGTCAACTTGTCCAATTCCTATTTTTATATTATCAGCACCATGTATAACTGGTGGATTTGATTTAGCAGGAGCTTTTCCTTTATAAAAGACACCATCTGTAGATATCATATTAAGAGCTATTTCTTCATTTATGGCACGAACCTCTATTACATGCTGACCTTCATTTTGCATATTTAATGTAACTGAAGGTTCTCTTAGTGATCCTGTTAATTTAACTTTTTCCCACTTACCACCATCTACTCTGATTTCTACTTCAACATCTTTAGCTACATATATATTACTTTCTTTTCCATCAAAACAATACATAAAGTAACCAGTAGTTGTATTGTATGTTGCACCATTTACAAAAGCACCATTAGAATCTTTTGACCAATCTCCTTCGTATTGTATAAAACTAGAGTCTTGAGCTATTACATTTTTAACATTTGTTTTATTTGATAACTTCACTTCTGCAACTATTGTTATATCACGGCCATCTCTATTATTTAAAGCACTAATTTTTAAGTATTTAGCTTTTGTTTGCGGTAATGATATTTTTATGTCTGCAGGAGCATTTGAATTATCTTTTCTTGTTTTATCTTCATATATTTGTGTCCAAACAGTTTTATCTCCATTATATTCATCTGCTATAAATATTTCATAATCTCCTATTACGCCAACATGGTCATATGTACGTGTATATATTTCTAGATTATTAAAAGATTTTTCTCCACCTAAATCCAATATATATTCATGTGGAAAAGGTGTTTTATTAGAATTATCATAAGATGAGTGGAAATATGTACTTATATCTCCATCAACTATATTTTCTTTATTACCTTCATTATGAGAGTTTGGATCATTATTAGGAACAACTCCTTGTGGAGTACTAATAACTGTTAATCCTTTTACTGTAGTTTCATCTGCTGTTGCTAAACTTGATGGTCTAATATACTCAGGATCTGGCATTACATAATTTCTATCAGTAATTTTACCTACATCATTTAAGTTAGAATAAATCTTAGTTATTGATTTCCAACTAGTATCTCCTGAAGTTTTTCTAATATTTACATCAGCCCATCCAATACCGCCAGTATTTTTAGCTACCAATGTATATTGATAAATTTTATTAGCTTCTAAATTTACAGTAAAGCTAGTTGATTTGGCTCTGCCTTTATTATCTGTTTGCTGTGCAAGCTTAAGTGCATCATCAACATTATTTGCATAATCATTAGTTATAGATTGTAGTGTTGTTCCATCATCTAAATGTATTTGAAAAGCAGCTCTATCATCTCCAAAAGCTTGGAATTCATATTCTCCAGCTTCATCTACCATAAAGTATCCTTTACTTCTAGATAATCTATCACCTTCTGCGGAATCAATTCTCATTCCAGTTGATGTTGAACTTCCATATGGTGTACTTGTTGGTAAAACGTCTAAAGCTTCGTAAATATCCCATTTAAGTATATCAAAATGTTCTACAACACTAGCATTATAATCTAGAGCTATAGTACAATTTAACTTAGTTTCAAGACTTATTCCGTCTTTTTCAACTTTAACTGTTAATACAAATTCATCTAATGCATTTTCAGGCATTGATGTACTAGCTAAATAATCATATTTACCATCTTGTCTTAATTGTAAAGTTCCATATTTTGGCTGAGATACATCTATTACAGTTACATTACCAGGTGAAACTAAACTTTTTTGGAAGTCAAATGTATAACCGCTAGATGGAATATAGAAAGGTCTACCTGTTTCTCTTCCTACTTCCCCCATTGCATACACACTTTGCACTGGAATAGTCTCTTTATATCCAAGAGCTTTTATCTTATCAATGGTTTCTTGTTTTAATGGCCAACGTAATTCTTTTTGTATATACCATGTATAATCACGTTCACCAGCCACACAAAATCTATATGCCATATCATCATATCTATCATCTCTCTTCAGTCCGCCTTGACTTTCAAGCTTATAATCATATGGTGGAAGATATATTCCGTTAAAGGTTCCTCCCTCATAAGTTGATTTAATAACATTAACATAGTTTATTGGTCCAATTTCATGAGCAAATGTACTAAACATAAAGTTACCTATATTCGGTACACCAGGATAATACTGAACGCCTTCAAATATTTGTTGCTTTAAACTACTATATGGATCTGCAACCTTATTCCAATCATCGGTTCCATTTTCTCCTCTAGAAGCTGCTATATTAGTATATAAAATATATGATGCAGCACTTAAAGCATTATTAGTTATTTCAGTAAAATCAGTTCCAAGGCCCCATTCATCAGAATATGAACTATATCTTCTTTGATAATGGTGATTTATTTCATGTATTATTCCCCAACTTCCATTTTTCACTAGACCATCATAATCAAATGCATCTTTTGACCATTCTGGTGGTAAATTACATGACCAGCTCCATACATTTGCATATGCTATACCAGCGGTTATATATTGGTCAAAAGTAAGAGTCATTGGTGTTGTTCTATTTTCAAGTCCCATTGTATTGGCACTTAAGGCAGTTACATTTGTCCAAAACTCTGCTGCTTTTTGTGGATCTTCAATATGACGAATAAATTTAGCTGGAAGTATAAATCTTAAATAAGGAGTTCTTATTTCAGCAAATATACCTGGTGCATCTTTTGCAACTTTCCATTCTTCAGATGTTGTTTTACCTAAATCATAATATGGTGTATCAACTACCCCTTTAATATCTACCTCAATATTTGCGCCTGAAGGAACAGATTCAGCTATTTCTATAAAGACCATTCCTCCAAAAGGTGTACCTACTTTAGTTTCGGTTTCACTAATAGAGAAAGTTTTTCCAAAATACGGCATACGATTTTCGTTAATATGATTATAATAATATTCTTCTGTATCAACCATAGTCATACCTACGCTAAGTTTAATTTTTCCTTGCTTAGCGTATTTTAAAGCTTCATCATTTAATGTTACATCTAATTTATGATGAAAATTTCTCAGAGAATAGCTTTGGATTCCGCCCTCGCAGAGGTGTAAAAGATGCAATAAGGAAAGCTGAAAGTTATATTAACGAAGGTTATACATGGGTTGTAGACATAGACTTAGAGAAATTCTTTGATAAAGTAAATCATGATATTTTAATGTATAAACTATCGAAAGATATTAAAGATAAAAGAGTTTTGAAACTAATAAGGAAGTATCTGCAATCAGGAATAATGATTAATGGAATAGTAACATCAAGCGAAGTAGTAACGCCACAAGGCGGACCACTAAGTCCGCTATTATCTAATATTATGCTAGATGAATTAGATAGGGAGTTAGAGAAAAGAGGACATAAATTTTGTCGCTACGTGGACGACTGTAATATTTAAGTAAAGAGTAAAAGAGTCGGAGAGAGGGTTATGGAAAACATAACCAGATTCATTGAAGGTAAACTAAAACTCAAAGTAAATATCAACAAAAGTGCAGTTGAAAGACCTTGGAAAAGAAAATTCTTAGGGTTTACACTAGGGATTATGTTTGGTAAGGCATATTCAAGCATATCTAAACAATCATTAAGAAAGCATAAAGATAAACTCCGAGAAATATTATCAAGGTCAAAACCGATGACCTTAGAACAAAGAATAATTAAGATAAATCAAGTTAACATAGGTTGGATTAATTATTATGGAATAGCAAAGTGCAAAGGTATTGTTGTTCAATTGGATAAATGGATTAAACGGAGATTAAGAATGTGTATATGGAAACAATGGAAGAAGGTTAAAACAAGATATAAAAACCTTAATAAATTAGGACTTAATCACTATCAAGCAATAAAATTCGCCAACACCCGTAAAGGATATTGGCGAGTAGCAAATAGTGTTATATTAAATACTACACTAACAAATCAATTCTTTAACGACTTAGGCTTGAAAAGCCTAACGCGTCAATATATTAAAATTCATTAAACTTAAGGAACCGCCGTATACCGGACGGTACGTACGGTGGTGTGAGAGGACGGAAAATAAAATAATTATTTTCCTCCTACTCGATTATATTTATGTTAATAATATTATTAAAAATATAGTGATGAAAAAGATTAAAAAATTTTAATCTTACTTTCATTCCTACTTCATGAAAAAGAGAAATCAATATTATATAATTCATAATACAGATTAAGATAAGGAGAAACAAAATGAATAAATATTTAGAAACAGCAAGAGAAATAATAAAAAGAAACAAGAAAAAAATGGTAAAAAGAATTTCAATATTATTAGTTTTAGGTGTTGCAGTATGTGGTATAGGTGCTATTACTGTATATAGTATAGCTAAATCTAATATTAATTATACAGTTGATGAAGCAAAGGTAATAGCACTACAAGCGGTTCAAGGAGACATATTAAAGGTTAGGAAAAGCTTAGAGTTAGATAATCTTAGTTTTGAGTATAAATTTAAAATAAAAAATTCAAATAATATTCTTATAGAAGTTAATGTGGATTCTAACTTGGGGGTTATTACAGATATAGATAATTATTATGATTAAACATTATATATAAGCGTATTATAAAGGAGGAAGTATAGTGAAAAGCATATTAATAGTTGAGGATGAACCTAATATTTCCGATTTTGTAAAAGGGGAATTAGAATATGAAGGGTATGATGTTTGTATTAAGGAGGATGGTAGAGAAGGGTTAGAAGAGGCATTAAGAAATGAATATGATCTTATAATACTGGATGTTATGCTTCCTTCAATGAATGGATTTGAGATATGTAGAAGACTAAAGAGAGAAAAACAATCTCCGGTAATAATGCTTAGTGCAAAAGATAGTGTTATGGATAAAGTTAATGGGCTTCAAATAGGTGCTGATGATTATATTGCTAAGCCATTTGCAATAGAGGAGTTACTTGCACGTATTGAAGTGGTTTTTAGGAGACAAGATAGTTTAAATAATTCTATAGTAAAGTTTAAGGATATTGTAATTAATAAAAGCTCAAGAAGTGTTAAAAGGAATGGTAATGAAATAAGTTTAACTAATAAAGAATATGAACTATTAATGATATTAGTAGATAATAAGGATAAGGTAGTTACTAGAGAAGAGCTTTTAGAAAAAATATGGGGTTATGGGTATGAACCGGAAACTAATGTCACAGATGTATATGTAAGATATTTAAGAACAAAATTAAATAATGAAAATAAAGAAGAATATATACAGACAGTTAGATCAGTTGGTTATATTATGAGGGGTTAGTAATGAGAACTAAAAAATTACCTGTATTTTTAGAAATTATGAAAAGTTCCTTTTTTATAATAAGTTTAATTTTGATTATATATACAATTGGTCAATTAATTACATTTTGGATATTTACAGATGAGTATGAAAAAGATTTATTAGAAGCTAAATATAAAGAGATAAGCAGCTTATCTAAGGATATAAACATAGAAATATCTGAAAATGGGTTTTATGAATATTTACAACAGTTAACTAAGGTTGATGATGATGAATATATTAGGATTTACTCAACAGATAAAATATATTATGAATCCCCATCTGAAATATGGGAAGAAATTAAATTTGACTATGTAAATCAAGATATTATAATGGGATCTAAGATTTTTGATTTTGAGATATATATGGTAATAACAGGACCAATAGAGATAGGAAATTCTCAATATACGATACAAATAATTAGAGAAAATGAGATGTTTCAGGAATTTACTGAAAACTCCTTACCGATTTTAATTTTTACTTTAATTTTAGGATTAGCTTTAAGTGGTATAGGAGCTATGTATGTTTCGAAGAACTTTATAAAGAGACTTAGAAGGCTTACAACAACTATGAATGAAATAAAGGAAAAAGGAATTAATAAAAGAGCTGAAATATCAGATTTAAATGACGAAGTAGATAAAGTAAATATAGTTTTTAATTCAATGATGGATGAATTAGAAGAGGCATTTCATGAGCAAAGTAGGTTTGTATCAGATGCATCACATGAATTAAAAACACCATTAACAGCACTTCATGGACATTTAAGTATGCTTAAAAGATGGGGAAAAAATGACAAGGAACGTTTAGAAAAATCTTTGGATATATGTTTAAAAGAGGTAGAAAGATTAAAAAAGTTAGTAAATGATATGTTATTACTATCTAAGGCAGAAAAATCAGTAGTAGACTTAAATAAAGTAGATAAGATTGATCCTGTAATATTAGTTGATGAGGTTATAGAACAATATAGATTTTTAAATCCAAATGTCACATATATAGTTAATATTGATGAAAATATAAGAATAAAAGTTGAGCCAAATGATTTTAAGCAGTTATTAATTATATTTGTTGATAATTCAATAAAGTATAACAATAAAGAGAATGTTGAAATTTCAATAAGTATAAGAAAAGAAGCTAGTGCGATAAAATTAGAAGTTAAAGATAATGGAATTGGTATACCAAAGAATGAAATTGATAATGTAAAGAAAAGATTTTATAAAGTTGATAAATCTAGAGTAAATAATAATTCTTTTGGAATTGGTTTATCCATTGCAAACAGAATAGTTAGCAATTATAACTCTAAGATTTATATAGAAAGTGAATTAGATAAATATACAATAATAAGCGTATATTTTAAGGGATAAAAGTAGGGAAAATTAATTATCTATATTTAATGAAAATTTTATAATATTTTGGGATATCATAGATAAAAATATTAATAAAAAGATGTATATAAGTGGAGGATAAAATGAAAAAGGCAAAATTAGCAGCAATTATGATAATAATTTCTATTAGTTTAGTAGGGTGTAATAACTCAGGTGTATCAAATTCAGGTGCAACGAATGAGAGTACAACAAATCAAAATACAACAAATCAAACTGAAACAAACTCAGGTATAACAAATAATGAAGTTGTTGGGGCTAATAAGATAACAATTGATCAGGCTAAAGAAATAGCACTAAACCATGCAAAATTAACAGCAGAGCAAGTTTCATTTATTAGAACTGAAAGTGAATTTGATGATGGAATAGAAAAATATAATATAGAATTTTATTATAATAATCAAAAATATGATTATGATATTAATGCGGTTAATGGACAAATAATTCAATATGATTTAGAAGGAGTTATTAATAATAGTCAAAATAATTTAAATAGCACAGCTAATATTTCAATAGAGCAAGCAAAGGAGATTGCATTAAACCATGCAAATTTAACAAGCAATCAAGTTATATTTTCAAGAACAGAATTAGATTATGATAATGGGATACAAAAATATGAAGTAGAATTCTATTATAATAATAGAGAATATAGTTATGAAATAAATGCTAATACTGGAGATATATTAGGGTATGAGCAAGATTAATATATTAAGAGAAGGTGCCACTCTTTAGAGAGAGGTGCCTTTTTTTAGTAGATAATTTAAGCTTAAAAATAGTATTGACTCTAACGTTACGTGATAAATTAAAATTATATTTGTAGCTAAGATAAACAAAATAATTTATGAAAGGAGGTATATAAAGCTAATGAGGATAAGCGAAGTAGCAAAGTTAACAGGAATAACGGTAAGAACATTGCACTATTACGATGAAATAGGGCTATTAAAACCAAGTGAAATAACAGAGGCTGGTTATAGGTTATACTCTAGAGAAGATCTGGAAATATTACAACAAATACTGTTTTTCAGAGAACTAGATTTTCCTCTAAGTCAAATAAAGGAAATAATGAATAATCCCAATTATGATAAAGAAGAAGCACTTAAAAAACAAAAAGAATTGCTAATTCAGCAACGACAAAGGATAGAAGGATTAATAAAATTAATAGAAAAAAGAATAGAAGGAGATAATAATATGAGCTTTAAAGAATTTGATATGAATGAAATAGAAGAAAATAAAAAGAAATATGCTAAAGAGGTAAAAGAACGTTGGGGAACTTCTAAAGCGTATGAAGAAAGCGAAAAGAAAACAAGTAGTTACAATAAAGAAAAATGGGGAGACATTAATCAAGAGACAAGTGAGATATTTAAGGGGTTTGCTGAATTAAGAAATTCTGATCCAGGAAGTGAAGAGGTGCAAGAATTAGTTAGAAGATGGCAAAAGTATATTACTGATAATTTCTATACTTGTACAAATGAGATATTATCTGGATTAGGTTTAATGTATGTGGAGGATAAAAGATTTAAAGAAAATCTAGATAAGAATGGTGAAGGAACTGCTAAACTTATGGAAGAAGCAATAAAGATTTATTGTTCAAAATAATATGACACTTAAATGACACAAAGGAGGATTATTATAAACACATAAAGTAGTTAATGCAAAACAATTAATGATTAATAATAATCCTCCTTTTGAAATATAAAGGCGCCTAACACGAGAGTCCCCCTTAAGTGTTAGGCTATTTTTATATTTTAAATAAAAAATAAGATTTAAATGAGTTATTTTGAGTTTTACGGATAATAATAGTAATGATTTTTAATAATAGAAATAAGTAAATTAAAGGAATTGACAACGGTTTGTCAATAAAAGAATAGTATGATAGTATATATTAATGCATAGGATACTAATATGTAGTTAAATAACGAGATAGCAATGGAGGAAATGAAATTATGTTACCAAACTGTCCAAAATGTAATTCAGAATATACTTATGAAGATGGAAATCTTTTAATTTGCCCAGAATGTGGTCATGAATGGACTGCTGCAAGCCAAGCGGCTGAAGAAGAAGCAAGTGTTATAAAAGATGCTAACGGAAATGTTTTAAATGATGGTGATACTGTTACAATAATCAAGGATTTAAAGGTTAAAGGTGCTACATCAGCATTAAAGCAAGGAACAAAAGTTAAGAATATTCGTCTACTTTATGATGTAACAGATGGTCATGATATAGACTGTAAAATAGATGGATTTGGAGCAATGAAGCTTAAATCATCAGTAGTTAAGAAGATATAATTAGAGATAATATATAAGGACTGTTTATATTAAAGTTAAGCAGTCCTTTTTACTTGTAGTAATATAAAATTTATATTGTATGATATAATTAAAATAAAAATTAAGTTTTTGGAGGCGATAGTTTATGTTCACTAAGGAAGAACTTTTAGTAATAGAAGATGCTTTAAAAATAGCTGATGAAAAGTACATAAAGTTGCTTGATGAAAGCAAAAATAATAAGAATAAAATGGTTGCATTTAACAGAAAGCAAAAGAAATTATGGTTAGTTCAAAATAAATTAAATAAAATACTAAAAGAAGAAGTCTAAAAGTATTATTTTATGGTATCTAGTATAAAAACTAGATACTTTTTTTATTATTAATTTGATTTATGGGGAAAATTAATTAAAATACTTAATTTATAAGTTTATATCCATCTATAAATTTTATTATACAATATCTAATTTATTAATTTCTTACCATGTATTTAATAAATATATATATACCTATTTTTATTAAACGATAATTAATAATACAGGGAGATAAAATAATACAAATGAACACTAAAATTAGTAAAATGTTGATTTATTTAACATAATGTAGTATTTTGATATTTTTTGAAAAAAATCCATTATAATACATAAGAAAATTTGTAAAAAAATGTCTTCACCTCTGTTTTTATATAAATTCTATAAATAAATTATATCCAAAATAAGTAAAAGAATAATAATCAATAAACTAATTCAATTTATTGATTATTAAGAATATTTTCAAAATAAATATTGTAATATTTAATAGAATATTTATTTTAAAAACAAAAACAAGGTGATTTATATTTTAATAAAAAAACCAATATATATATTATTATATAATATAAAATTTATATAATAATATAAAATATATGAAATTTTAAAACAAAATATGTAAAATACAGTAAAAAAGAAATGAGTAAAAATTATATAAATAAATTTAAAAATAAATGCTAGTGATAATAAAAAATGAAATATTTATAAAAAAATCTTTCATAAATGAATTTGTATAATTTATTTACAAAATTAAACATTTAAGATAGAATTACATAAGTGAAAAAATAAATAGATAAAGGGGAATATAAAATGAAAAAAAGATTTATAGCAATTACATTTTTATTGTTGATAACTTTTGGAATGATAGCTTGTGGAAAAAATGAAGTTTCAAAAGAGGAAAATATAAATGAAACAAATCAAGAACAAGCAACAGGAAGTCAAGAAACTACTGAAGAACAGCAAGAGAATCCTAATAAATGTGGTAATACAGAAGAGCAAGATCAAGCTCAAATTGAGTATATAAATATAGCCCCAGAGGAGGTAAGAATACCTATTCTTATGTATCATTCAATAAGTGATGAAGATCCTAGTAATAACTTATTAGTTCCTCCTGCAATGTTTGAAGAGCAAATGGCATGGCTTGAAGCTAATAATTTTACTGCAATGAATTTAGATGAAGCTTTAGAAGCTATGGAGACTGGAAAAGTACCTAAGAGACCTGTTGTTATAACGTTTGATGATGGATATGCAGATAATTATAGTAGTGCTTTTCCATCATTAAAAAATCACAATTTAAAAGCTACTTTTTTCATAATAACTGATGGAGTAGACAATGGTTATTATATGTCATCAGATAATTTAAAAGAAATGCAAGCTGCAGGAATGTCTATAGAAAATCATACGGCAAATCACTTAGAATTAAATGGATTGTCAAAAGAAGATGCATATGATTCAATTAAAAGAGCACAAGACTATTTGAGAAATGTCATTGGTTCAGATGGAAATTATCTTTGTTATCCAGTAGGAAAATATAATGATGAAACTATTGCTATAGAAGAAGAGTTAGGAATAAAGGCAGCAGTAACAACTCAAGGGGGAATAGCTTCGATAAATGATGGGATTCATACTTTAAAGAGAGTTAGAATATCGCCAATGAGTATTGATAGCTTTGCTTCAATATTTTCAGAGTATATTAATTAAAGATAAGCTATACTATAAATGACGAAAAAAATAATACTTTGGAGGGATAGTAGTGGCAAAAATAACAAGTAAAAATAACAGTTTATTAAGAGATTCAAGAAATAAAGTTTCACCTAAAGTATATAATCTTTTACTGGATTTAGTTAATGATGACAAAGAAGAATTAGCGGAAATTGTTTTAAAAATAGATTATTTAATAGAGTATGCTAATAGTGCAGTGAAAGCAAAGGATTATAGTGAAGCATTAGAAACTATTCAAAGAGCAGAAGAAAGAATAAAGTTAATTAAAAGAGAATATTATGATGTAAGTCATTTAGAATACTTAATTGAAGGTGTAAAATTAAAGATAAAAAAATAAAACAATGCCCTATAGATAGAAACATCTATAGGGCATTGTAATTATATTAATATAAATTATTTAGAAGATCTTTTGTTTCTGCTTCTCTTTTTGTTGTTAGTTGAAACTTCAACGTTAACTCTTCTCTTATTGATTTTTCCACCAGTACACTTTTCAAGTACTTGCATGTGAATAGCATCATCAACATTAACAAATGCGAAGTTTTCCATTATGTCTATGTCTCTTATTTGAGAAGCTCCTACTTTTGCATTATCCTTAATGTAATTGATTAAGTTTTTAATAGTTAAGCCATCTCTTCTACCAGCTGAGAAGAATAATCTAACGTCATTTCCCTTAACTTTAGCTGGCGCTTCAAGTTTATCAGTTGAGTAATCAAAAGATAGTTGATTTTTAAATTGGCTTTGAAGTAATGAAGCTATAACTTTTACAGAATCATGAGTTTCAGTTAATTGAGTAGCAACATTAACAAACTTAGAATAGTCTTCAGCTTCAATTATTGAAGAAACTTCTTCTGTCATTGCTTTGAACTTAGCATCGTATATTTCTTGAACTGTAGGTACTTGTCTTTTTTCAATATTACCTTTAGTAACATTTTTAATTTGTTTAAGGAATCCAAATTCTTTAGGAGTAATTATACTGTAAGCAGTTCCTTCACGACCAGCTCTACCAGTTCTACCAATTCTATGAACATATGATTCAATATCTTGAGGTAACTCATAGTTAAATACGTGAGTAACTCCATCAACGTCAATTCCTCTTGCAGCAACGTCAGTAGCAACTAAGAATTTTAAAGAACCATTTTTGAACTTAGCTAAAGTTTTCATTCTTTGAACTTGAGACATGTCTCCGTGCATACCTTCAACCATGTATCCTCTTGCTTGCATTGCAGCAACTAAATCATCAACACCTTTTTTAGTTCTGCAGAAGATGATACCAGCAGATGGATTATCAAGATCTATTAATCTACAAAGTGCTTCTAATCTTTGAGATCCGTTAACTTCAAAGAAGTTTTGTGTAATTGTAGATCCTGTCATTTCCTTTCTTGCTATAGCGATATGTTGAGCATCATCTTTTAAGTATTTTTTAGTTAATTTCTTTATTTGAGGAGGCATTGTTGCAGAGAATAAAAGAGTTTGTCTTTCTTCTGGAATGCTCTTCATTATTTCTTCCATATCATCAATGAATCCCATGTTTAGCATTTCGTCTGCTTCATCTAAAACTAAGAACTCTACTGAAGATAGCGGTAAATTTCCTCTTCTTATATGGTCTAAAACTCTACCAGGTGTACCAACTACAATGTTAGCTCTCTTTAAATCTCTAGCTTGAAGATGAATTGGTGCACCACCGTATACAGCAACGATGTTTAATTTTTCGTACTTAGTTAATTTTACTAATTCATCGTGTACTTGTATTGCTAATTCTCTTGTTGGAGCTAGTATTATTGAACCAATAGCATTTTTTACTGTTAAGTTGTTTAATATAGGTAAGCCAAATGCTGCTGTTTTTCCTGTACCAGTTTGAGCTTGCCCTATAATATCAGTTCCCGAAAGGGCAACTGGAATTGCTTCGGCCTGAATTTGAGATGGTGTAGTAAAACCTAAATCATCAATAGCTTTTACTAAAGTCTCCTTTAAGCCTAAATCATTAAATGTTAAATTCGTCATATAGTATCCTCTTTTTTCATGTATTTTTTTATTTATTTCAAATTATTTAAATAATTATCTCTCATCAATCGACTTTATTAAGTATATAGCAAAAATATAATTAATGCACTAAGTATTTATTGTAAAATATGAAATAGTTGTTTATTTTTCATTTAATCAAAAAATGGTAATGTTTTCATTGGCAAAAATAAAAATTCCACAAAAATATAATTGACAATTGGCCGAAAATAGTTCAAAATATGCAATGGAAATAGTCATTACTTAAATTTTAAATATTGTGTTATTGTGTCATGGAGTATGTGGGAAGTTTATCTACCTATGTACTCTATTTTTTTACAATAAAAAAGATGAGATTGACCTCATCTTAATATAACAGGTCGTACAACTCTAAACTTGTACGACCTGTTTTTATTTAGATAATTTAGATGCAATTATATTTTGTACTTTCTTAGGTAATTCATCTTGTTCTTCTTTAGTTAAAGAAGCTGTTTCTATAGCGGGATGAATATATAAGTTTACAGTAGCTGGTTTAAACCAAGGACCATCACCATGTTCCATAATCTTATAAGAACCATCCATAGTAACTGGAATTATAGGACTCTTTGATTTTGTTGCTAATTTAAAGCTACCTGCTTTAAAGTCCTTCATTGGACCGCCTTTACTTCTTGTTCCTTCAGGGAATATAACTAATGAATGACCTGCTTTTAAAGACTTAACGCCTCTAATTATAGCCTCACCTGATTTTCTAAGATTACTTCTATCCATGAATATACAATGCATAAAATTCATCCAAGTTCTAACTAGAGGGATTTTTTCAACTTCAATTTTTGAAATAAATCCAATGACTTCAGGAATTTGAGTGATATATATAGGAATATCAAAGTTACCTTGATGGTTACCTACAAACAATACTGTCTTGTCTTTAGGGATATTTTCAACACCATGAACATTAACTTTTACACCAGCTATTTTCAACAATGAATTAGCCCATGTAGTAGTACATTTATATATTAATGCTTCACTTTCGTCTATTCTATTTTTTTTAATTAAATATTTAACTCTAAATGTAAATGGTACGCTTATTATTAAGCTTAGAAAAAACCATATGTACCAAATTATAGTTCTAATCATAATTTTGCCACTCCTCAAATTTAAATGTTAAGTAAAGTATACTATAAAGTATATATAAAAAGTAATATTTTTGAAGTAAAAATATTTAACTAAGTAGTAATATATTCATATACTAATCTTAAAATTAATTTATTTTGGAGTAAAAGATAAATGTTTAAATTTAATCCTAAAAAATTAAAGGTTATATATAGGGATGAAGTAGATAGGAATAAATTAGAGATTCCGAGAAAGTATACATTAACACATAGTGATAGAACCGGAAATTTATTTTTAACTATAGGTAAAACTTATGATTATAAGAGTATTGATTATAATATAAGGGATGAAGTGTTAGCTTTTTGGGAAAAGAGTGATAAATATTATTTAAAGGTAAAATTAGAAGTAGATAATGGAAGTTCACTTCCAAAAATAATAATAAGGAATAAGATATTTAGAGAGGATTTACCACTTGCTCTTAATGCTATTGTATATGGAGATAAAATGCTATTTGAAAATAATAAAATGCTGTATAAGGCGCATATAATAGTGTATTTTAAATCAAAAAATGAAAAGTATAATGTTATAGAAGATTGGGGTGAAATAAAGGATTATAAATATAAAGAATAGTAAGTAGAAAAAATTGACATAAGCAAATGAGTGTAATAAAATATACTTATGGATCTTGCTCTCATAGTTTAATGGATAGAATAGTCCCCTCCTAAGGGATAGATACAGGTTCGATTCCTGTTGGGAGTACCATAATAAAAATCGCTAAGAAATTTAAGTTTCTTAGCGATTTTTATTTATATTATTTTGATTTCTTTTCTAAAAAATCTTTTGATTTTTCCAGTACTATTATTAAAGATCCGCCTATAATAAAGAATATCCAGCTGAAGTTTGAAAGATTCATTGCTGGTTGAGGGACTTCTAAAGTAGTAGGTCCCATAAATACGGCATATAAAGATCCAACCATTAATCCTAATATTAAATAAATCATAGCAGATCTATATTTACTTAATAAGAATTTAATTATTTTAATTGTACTTAAAATACCTGTAATTACACCTAATCCAAAGATTATTAATACTGGTAAATAAGAAAAGTTAAGTGATAAAACTTCTTTTATTGCACTTATAATTCCTGTGTAAAGTCCAAATATTAATAATAAAGTTGAACCTGATATACCAGGTAGAACCATAGCAGAAATAGCAATTAATCCAGCAACAAATACAAATATACCAAGTCCAAAGTTTAAACTTCCTAATGAAAGATTCATGCCACCATTAGTACCTGCAGGGTTAAAATACGTAATTAGTCCAACAATTAGAGCACCGATTAAGGTAAAAATAATATTTTTATATTTACCTACTAAAGAATCCTTTTCCTGTTTAATTATTAATGGAATTGCAACTATTATAAATCCAGTAAATAGTGAACTTATACTATAGATGTGTGAATCAAATATAGAAGATAGTATTAGTACAGATAAAACCATACCAGTTACCCAACCGATTCCTAACTTAATTAAAAAGAATAAAGCCTTTTTCTTATCTTCTTTGCTATCTTTTGATATTAATGAGTTTAGAGAGCCTATAAAATCATCATAAAACCCTAATATAAAAGCAATAGTACCACCCGAAACACCAGGTACACTATCAGCTAAGGCCATAAAAAAACCTCTGATAAAATTAATAATATACACAATATCACCTCAAAATAAATATGTTAAGTATAAAATTATAATACTAAAAATAAAAAAATAATAGCACATTATTATTAAATTAATATTAAAAATATTAAAATTTCTATTGAAATAAAATGTAAAATTTGTGTTTATTTATTGGTAAATTATATCATATAGTATTAACGTATGATATAATAAATATCAAAAATATTTTATTAAATTACTAGGAGAGTGATTTTTTTGGAACCCAGTCAAGTGTGGCAGATAATAGTACTTATAATTTTACTTGTATTGTCTGGATTTTTTTCAATGTCAGAAACCGCCCTTATGGCACTAAGTAAAATAAGAATTAGACATATGGTGGAAGAGGGAGTAAAGGGAGCTAAGTTGGTTGAAAAGTTAACAGAAGACCCAAATAAGTTATTAGGAGCCATATTAATAGGCAACAATATAGTCAATATTTTAGCATCATCATTAGCTACAACATTATTTGTTTCTTTAGTAGGTCCAAGTGGGGTTGGAGTAGCAACTGCTGTAATGACAGTATTAGTACTTATATTTGGAGAAATAACTCCAAAGTCAATAGCAAAACAAAAATCTGAAGAAGTATCGTTAAAAGTAAGTAAACCAATAAATATAATAGTTAAAATATTAAAACCTTTTATAGGAATATTTTCGTTTATATCAAGTTTATTTATAAGATTATTAGGTGGAGATCCGAAGGCTACGGAACCATTTATAACAGAAGAAGAATTAAGAACTATGGTAGGTGTTAGTGAAGAAGAAGGTGTGCTTGAAGATGTTGAAAAAGAAATGATTTTCAATGTTTTTGATTTTGCAGATTCTCAAGCTAAAGATGTTATGGTTCAAAGAGTAGATATTGTAGCAGTAGATACCGAAGCTACTTACGAAGAAGTTTTAGAAGTTATAAAAACAGAGCAGTTTTCTAGAATACCTGTATATAATCAAACGATTGATGATATAGTTGGAGTTTTGTATGTTAAGGATTTAATTATAGCAGGTCAAAACAAAGAAGGATTTAAAGTTTCTGATTATATGAGGGAACCTTATTATACATTTGAATTTAAAAAAATTAAGGAATTATTTAATGAAATGAAGAAAACCAGAAATCATTTAAGTGTTGTTTTAGATGAATATGGTGGTACCGTTGGTATAGTAACTATAGAAGATTTAATTGAAGAGGTATTTGGCGATATAGAAGATGAATATGACGACTATGATAAGGAAATAGAAGTTGTAAAAGAGGATGAATATATAGTAGATGGAAGTGCCAAACTTGATGATATAAGTGAATTAATTGGAGTAAATATGGAGTCAGAAGAATTTGATTCTGTTGGTGGATTAATTATAGGAGAATTAGGTAGATTCCCAGATAATAAAGAAGAAGTAACTTTAAACAAAATAAGATTTGTTGTTGAAGAAGTTGATAAGAATAGAATTAAAAAAGTAAGAATTTACACATAGTTACTAATTGAAGTAATAAGGTAAGAGTTAAGAGTTTTAAATGGTAAAATGAATTTTATCAATGGCACTTAGCTCTTAAATTTTAGCCAATAAAAGGTGGAAATGACATAATGAATTATATGGATATTGCTCTAGAAGAAGCTAATAAGGCTTATTTAAAGGGGGAGGTTCCTGTAGGGGCTGTAATAGTAAAGGATAATAAAGTAATAGCTAAAGCTCATAATTTAAAGGAAACAAATAAGTCAGTATTGGCACATGCTGAAGTATTAGCTATTGAAGAGGCTTGCAAGGTATTAGGTGATTGGAGATTAAATGGGGCAGAGATGTATGTAACATTAGAACCTTGTTCAATGTGTGCATCTGCAATTGGGCAAGCAAGAATTTCAAAATTATATATTGGAACATTTAATAAAGATATGGGGGCTTGTGGGACAATTTTAAATATTTTAGATTATGATATTTTTAATACTTATGTAAAGGTAAATTGGTGTTATAATAAAGAATGTAGCGATTTAATAAGTAAGTTTTTTTATGAAAGAAGACAAAGAAAATTAATAGAAAAAGGGGAGGATAAGAGATGAATCCAGTAGCAATGAATCCGGTAGCATTTGAACTATTTGGTCAGCCTATAAGGTGGTATGGAATCATTATTGCAGGAGGCGTATTAGTTGCATTTTTTGTATCGTATATTCTTGCAAAGAAAAAAGGACTAGATTTTGATATTATTACTGATGGTTTTTTATGGAGTTTTCCATTTGCGATAGTTGGAGCTAGGCTTTATTATGTGGCCTTTGAATATAAAAATTATCATTCATTTTTAGATGTAATAAATATAAGAAATGGTGGTATGGCTATTCATGGAGGGTTAATTGGTGGATTGGTTGTTGCATATATATTTACAAGGATTAAGAAGATTAATTTTTTTGAATATATTGATGTGATAATGCCAGGAGTAATATTAGCTCAGGCAATTGGGAGATGGGGAAATTTTATGAATCAAGAAGCTCATGGAGGCCCAGTTACAGAAGCGTTTATAAGTAAATTCCCTGAATTTATTCAAAGAGGAATGTTGATAAATGGAACATATTATCACCCAACATTTTTATATGAATCTATTTGGGATTTAGTTGTATTTGTATTATTAATATTTATTTTATATAAAAAGAAACAGCAACATGGTATCGTAATAGGAAGTTATATGGTACTTTATTCGTTAGGAAGATTTTTTATAGAAGGATTAAGAACTGATAGCTTAATGTTCTTTGGATTAAGAACTGCTCAAATAATAAGCTTAATAGGTATTATTTTTGGAGTTTTAATTATATTTATAGCAATAAAAAATAATAAAAATAAAAGCAAAAATTAAATATCATAAAAATAAATAAATGCGACTCGAAGTGGTAAACTAATATAGTGATAAACTGCGAGTCGCATTTATAGATTTACGATGAATTATGAAAGTAAATCTTTCTATTGAACTACAATAATATTTATGTTAGAATGAGAAAGTATCAAGATTAAGTAAAATAAAAAATGTTTTAATTAATTTCTAGATATGTGATATGGAGAGATGTCCGAGTGGTTGAAGGAGCACGCCTGGAACGCGTGTATAGGGGAAACTCTATCGTGGGTTCAAATCCCACTTTCTCCGCCATAGCCGTACTAGATGGGGAGTTAGCGGTGCCCTATAACCTGCAATCCGCTATAGCAGGATTGAATTCCTCACCGAGGCTTTTAATCTTTCTGGACTGCCCTATGCAAGTGATGTTGAGGGTCGGGTCCCACGCGACGTAAGACTGTGAACCTCGTCAGGTTCGGAAGAAAGCAGCGATAAGCAGCCCCTGCGTGTGACGTGGATCAATCTTACCTGAGTTAACTACATAGGTAACGCTTAGAGGTTACTGTCAAAGTGAGGTGTACGGTTTTAAATTATCCTTTCTTGCTAGAAAGAAAGGCTTTTTTAATGTTTATAAACAATTTTAATTAAAATGAAAATTAATTATGAAAAATGATATTTCATTTTTCGTTCAAATTTATTTATTAAATTAAGGTTACTCTTCAATAGGATTAACAATATAGGACAAAAAAACAATAGGACAGAAAAATAGGGAAATCTCTTGTTAGATATCCCTATTTTTCTGTCCTTTTTTAAATTTAAAAAGGAAAATATTAAAAAACATAACTATTTAAGTTAACTAAATGATAATATAAAAATATTAAATGCAAGTTAAAAGTATTAAAAATTGCATTTTTTAAATAAAACTCTTGTAAAACCATATAAAAATGAAATATAATAAAAATATGAAATTCAAAAAGATTTAAGGGGGCTATTTAAATGAGAAAATTTCCGACTTCGATGATGACACAACATCCTGATAATGTAGAACAATACATATCAATCCAACATGAACCAGAAGAGGCAATACAAGGATTAACACCTCAAGAGCAAGGTGGTCTTGGAATTGATGAAGTAATGATAGATTTTGAAGGTAAATTAACACCTTATCATCAAACATCACAAATTGCATTAGGTTTAATTGGCAAGGGTATAGTGCCGGGTGAAAATGTTAGGATAACACCTAGAATACCAAATGCAAATAAGGAATCAGTATTTAGACAGTTAATGAGTATAATGTCTATAGTTGAAACTAATGCACAGGCTTATCAGCTTACAGGGGTACAAGCTATAAGAGAAGTGGTTGTACCAATGGTAGAGACAGGGCAAGAAATAGCTGAATTCCAAGAAAGAGTAAATTCTGTTATTGAATTAGGAAATAAAAATTATCCAGTAAAATTTGAAGAAAATAGTGTAAGAATAATCCCATTAGTTGAAGATGTTCCTGCATTAGTTAATGTTGATAAAATATTAAATGATTTTTATGAAATTTCAAAGGAAAAAGGATTTAATATAGACTATTTAAGATTTATGATAGCACGTTCAGATACAGCAATGTCTTATGGATTAATATCAGGAGTACTTTCTGTTGTAATGGCAATCGATAAGGCATATAAATGGGGAGAAGAACATGGGGTAGAGGTTGCACCTATATTAGGATGTGGATCATTACCATTTAGAGGACATTTTACTGGTGAAAATGTTGATAAGATATTAGAAACTTATGCAGGAGTAAGAACTTTTACTTTCCAATCTGCGTTAAGATATGATCATGGTGCTGATGAAACTAAAAAGGCTGCAAGAGAGTTAAGAGAAAAGATGGATATGTATAAACCAAGAAGATTCTCTGAAGAAGATATAGCTCTTATGAAGGAATTCATAGGAATATTATCAAAACACTATTTAACAACATTCTTAAAGGTAATAAATACTGTTTCATTTGTATCTGACTTTATTCCAAAGAATAGAGATAGATTAACTAAGGCTAAAACAGGTTTAGAATATAACAGAGAAGTTGCTAACCTTGATAATATAGCTAACTTAGTAAGTAATGAAGAGTTGAAGAAAGAAATATTAAGTATTGATAATTCTACTGAATATGCGGTACCTAGAGCTATTTCATTTACAGGAGCTATGTATACATTAGGTATGCCGCCAGAGCTTTTAGGAATGGGTAGAGGACTTAAGGAAATTAAAGATAAGTTTGGACAAGAAGGTATAGATAAATTAATTGAATTCTATCCTATGTTAAGAGAAGACTTAGGATTTGCAGCAAGATTTGCTAATGCTGGTGTTAGTAAAAAGATAATAGATGAATCTGCAAGACAAGAATATAAAGAAGATATGAAGTATGTAAATGAGATATTAAATCTAGGATTAGATTATGATTTCATGAACGATAATGAATTCTATCATACTCTATTAAAGACAACTAGACCAATAATAATGCATTTAATTGGACTAGAAGATGATATAATCCAAAGCAAAACTGAAGAGTTAAAGATTCTTAATGAATGGATTATAAGAATGGGTAAAGTAAGAGGAAGTATTGGATAAAATTAATGTTTAAAATAAAAAAGTCGGTTTTACCGACTTTTTTTATTTTAGTTGAAGTATTTTATTTTCTTATTAAATCAATAAACTGATATTTTAATCCACTTTTTTCACAGGTATAAATTTCTGATTTAAATTCAATATTAAATTCATTAAAATCTATTTGTGGAAAAGTAGTATCTCCATGGAATGACTTATACACTTTTGTTAAAAATATTTTATCCACACTGTGGATAACTTGTTTGTATATCTCTCCTCCACCTATAATAAATGCATGTTCAGGTGAATTTTTATACATGTTAATAACTCGTGAAAAGCTGTGGATAACTTCTACATTTGCATTATCCACAGAATAATTTTCATCCCTTGTGATAACTAAATGTTTTCTATTAGGCAAAACGCCAGGCAATGATTCAAAAGTTTTTCTACCCATTATTATTGTGTTTCCAGATGTAATTGCTTTAAATCTTTTTAAGTCTTCTGGTATATGCCATAAAAGCTTGTTATCTCCACCTATAACATTGTTTTCAGCTACAGCAACTATTATAGATAGCATTAAACAGATACCTCCATTTTTATTGCAGGATGATATTTATAATCTATAAGTTTTATATCATCTGCTGTGAAATCATAGAAGTTAGTTATTTCTGGATTAATCCAAAGCTTTGGAGCTTCATACTCGTCATTAGCTCTAGTTAATTGAAGTTTCATTCCTTCTACTTGATTTTCGTATATGTGTGCATTATTAATTACATGAGTAAATAAACCAGGTTTAAGTCCAGTTACTTGTGCAATTAAATGAACTAATACAGCATATTGTGATGTATTAAATGGTACACCTAATGGTATGTCTCCTGAACGTTGGATAAGCATACAATTTAGTTTGCCATCTGTTACGTCCCACATAGTCATGAAACAACATGGTTGTAGAGTCATATGGGGTAGGTCTTCTATATTCCACATAGTCATAAGCATTCTTCTATCCTGAGGATTAGTCTTTAATGTTTCAATAAGCTTATCAATTTGATGGAATTTAGCTATTTGATAACCATAGCCACGACCAATAGTATTATTTTCATCAACCCATTCATCCCAAATGTGTACATTTTGTTCTTGTAACTTAGTTACATCATTAGATTGATCTCTATAAATCCATAGCATTTCTTTTACAGCTGTCTTAAATGCAACAAATTTAGTTGTTAGAATAGGAAATTCCTTTTCCAAATTAAATTGCATCACTTGATGTGGAAGCTTATAAGTTGGCATACCAGTTCTATTATTATCGTAATAGCCATTATTTAAAATATCTTCAACTATATTTAAGTATTTTTTGTCATATAAACTCATATAAATACCTCCTTAAATATATAATTACTATTTTACTATAATGAATAGATATAAAACAGAGGGAAAAAAATAATAAGTCGATGAAAGTATCTATTTGTCTAAAAGTTAAAAAAATAACAATAAAATGTAAATAAAATACAAGTGAGTGTTAAAAAAATAACAATAAAAAGAAATAAAATGCAGATAAAGAAAATAATATGCATAAAAAAATAATAATTATGCAAAAGTTACAAAGGAGTGTCTTTCGTGGAAATACACGTTGAACTTGCAAATTAAAAGTAAAACTTTAGAAACAGGGAAAAATCTTTAACTATTAATAGAATTTGGTTATAATAATTAAAGGAAACTCAACTTTATTTGATGATTAAGCACAGGTTAAGTAACTTTTGCTAATCAAATCTGAGGCTTGGAGTATCAATTAACCTAGATTAACTAAATTGAAATTTATAATATAACTTAATAGATAAATACAGCAAAGAAAGAGGTGATTGTATTGGCATATACAGCTTTATATAGGGAATGGAGACCCAAAACTTTTAATGATGTCGTAGGTCAGGAACATATTACAACAACATTGAAGAATCAGATATTAAATCATAGAATTGCTCATGCATATTTGTTTTGTGGAACAAGAGGAACAGGTAAGACTTCTACAGCAAAAGTTTTTGCAAAAGCTCTTAATTGTCTTAATTTACAAGATGGAGAGCCTTGCAATGAATGTGAAATGTGCAGAAAAATAAATGAAGGTTTAGCAATAGATGTTACAGAATTAGATGCTGCTTCAAATAATGGTGTTGATAAAATTAGAGATATTATTGATGATGTTAAATATCCACCACAAGAAGCAAAATATAAGGTTTATATAATGGACGAGGTACATATGTTATCCGCTGGTGCTGTTAATGCTTTTTTAAAGACATTAGAAGAACCACCTAATAATGTTATATTTATTTTAGCAACAACAGATCCTCAAAAGCTTCCTATTACTATTCTTTCAAGATGTCAAAGATTTGATTTTAAAAGAATAAATAACAACGAAATAACAGCAAGGCTTAGAAAAATAGTAGATGATCAAAATGTTCTTGCTGATGAAAGAAGTTTAAATTTAATTGCAAGAGTTTCTGATGGAGCAATGAGAGATTCATTAAGTATCTTAGATCAAGCAATTTCAATGGGAAATGGTAATGTAGATTATAATACAGTAGTTAGTATGCTAGGATTGGTTACAAATGAACATTTATTTAATTTAACTAATGCAGTAATACAAAGAAGTGTAGAAAAAAGTATAGGAATAATAGAAGATGTTATTTATTCTGGTAAGGATATATATTTATTTATAAAGGATTTAATTACTCATTATAGAAATTTACTTATGGCTAAGGTAACTAATAATCCTGAAGAAGTACTTGATATGTCGGAAGAAAATATTGCTTTAATAAAAGAGCAAAGTGCTAGATTAAGAGCTGAAGAGATAATGAGGTGTATAAGAATACTTCAAGAGGCAGAAAATAATGCTAAGTTAAGTAAACAAGCAAGGTTATATTGTGAGTTAGCTATAATTAAAATGTGTAAAATAGAATATGATACATCTAGTGAAGTTATGTTAACTAGATTAAATAAACTAGAAGAAAATTTAAAGAATGGTAGCATAAAGGTTGCTACAGTAGAGTCTCAAAATAATAATATTAATGCAGTAAAGAAAAGTATTAATAATGTAGAAAGTAAGAAGCCTACTCAAACTCAACATATTGAAGAAACTTTAAGTGGAAATTCAGATTCTAGGATTACAATAAATGATGTTCAAAAAGCATGGAGAGATATATTAGAAGCTTTCAAGGCAAGAAGAGCCATGGTTATTAGTTCATTAATTCAGATTGGAAAGCCAATAGCTTGTGCAAATGGAATAGTTACAGTTCAATTTGAAAAGCAATATCAATTTAGTAGAGATAGATTAAGTGAAAGTAAAAATAAACCTATTATTAATGAAGTTTTCTCTGAAATATTACAAGAAAATATTAAAGTAAATTTTGTAGTTGAAGAAGATAATAAAGGTAGTAAAAGTACAGAGGATATTTTAAGAGAAAAAATTGGCGATGATTTTATAGATTTTATAGATGAATAAAAAGTATAGAATCACTTTATTCTAGTAAATATTAAAAAAATACTATATAATAAAAAATAGATTTTATTTGTTTTAAGGAGGATATTTTATGGCAAGAGGTGGATTCCCTGGAGGTTTTGGGGGAGGAAATATGAATAACTTAATGAAGCAAGCACAAAAGCTTCAAAGAGATATGGAACAAGCACAAAAGGAACTTGAAACTAAAGAGTTTGAATCTTCAGTTGGTGGCGGTGCTGTTGTAGTAAAAGTAAATGGTAAAAAAGAAGTTTTAGCTATAAATATAAAAGAAGAAGTTGTAGATCCAGATGATGTTGAAATGTTAGAAGATTTAGTGCTAAGTGCAGTTAACGAAGCATTAAAGAAGGCTGACGAAGAAACTTCAAATAAAATGGGTAAATTAACTGGTGGATTAAATATACCAGGAATGTTTTAATTGATAATGGGCTGTTGAAAGACAGCCTTTTATTAATGGAAAAGGAGTGTAATTATGGATTTTTATCCGGTTGCTATAGAGAAATTAATTGAGGAATTTGCAAAATTGCCAAGCATTGGTCAAAAAACAGCACAAAGACTTACATTGCATATTTTAAATTTGCCAGAAGATGAAGTTAAAGAATTTGCTTCAGCCTTAGTAAAGGCAAGAGGTACTATTAAGTATTGTTCTGTATGTGGAAACTTTACAGATAAAGACCCTTGTGCGATATGTGGAAATCCAAATAGAGATAAAAATGTAATTTGTGTTGTAGAACAACCAAAAGATATAATGACTATGGAAAAGGTTAAAGAATTTAATGGAGTATATCATGTGCTTCATGGAAACCTTTCTCCTATGCAAGGAAGAGGACCTCAAGATATAAAAATAAGAGAGCTTGTTGCAAGAATGAGTGCAGATATTAAAGAAGTAATAATTGCTACTAATCCTAATGTAGAGGGAGAAGCAACAGCAATGTATATATCTAGAATACTTAAACCGTTAGAAGTTAAAGTAACTAGAATTGCTTCAGGACTTCCGGTTGGTGGAGATTTAGAATATGCTGATGAAGTAACACTTTCTAAAGCTCTTGAAGGAAGAAAAGAAATTTAATCAGTAACAAGTTCAAGTGACAAATTAAGGGGTAAACTCCCTAAGGAGTTTCTAATATAAATAAAGTCAGCTTAAGCTGACTTTATTTATCAACTTGCAACTTATCACTTGTCACTCTCTAATCTTGTCATTTAGCAATTCTATTACTATCTTAGTAGTGGTATGCTACACCAATGCTACCTGGACCAACATGTAATCCAATTATAGGACCTATCGATTGAATTTTTATATTAGAAATTCCTAATTTATCTTGTAGTTTATTGGCTAATTCTTGGCCTTCTGATTCACAATTTATATGATGGACTATTAAGCCTTTTATTGGTGATTTTAAATTCTGTTCCATAACTGTATCTATTATTTTATCTATGGCTTTTTTCTTTGTTCTAACTTTAGTAAGTACAGTAGTTTTACCATCAGTAACTGTTAAAATAGGTTTTATTTGAAGTAGTGATCCAAATAAAGCAGCTGCACCACCTATTCTTCCACCCTTTTTTAAATAATCTAATGTATCAGGAACAAATATAAATTTACTATTTTCAATAACACTTTTAGCTATAGAAACAACTTCATCTAATGACTTGTTATCAGCAGCTGCTTTAGCAGCTTCTAATATGGCATATCCTGCTTGCATACAATTGCTTCTAGAATCTAACATTACTATATTAGCATTAGGATATTTTTCTAAAATCATTTCTTTAACTAAATTTGATGTTGAAAAAGTACCGCTCATATCAGAAGATAAGAATATTCCTACTATGTCATGACCCTCTTTAACTTGAGATTCTATTGCTTTATAAAAATCATCAATACTTGGTTGAGAAGAGGTAGGAATTGATGGTGATTTAGACATTTCTTTATAAAACCAATCATTTTCTAAATCTGTTTCTCTATAACTTTTCCCATTTAATAAAACATTAAGTGAAACTATAGAAACATTATATTTATCTATGTATTCTTTTGGTAAATAACAAGTGCTATCAGCTATTATTCTTATACTCAAAAAAAACACCTCCAATATTAATTGACATATTTAAAATATTATACCAAAGTATTGAAATTAAGTACAGAAAATATAATGTTAACAAATATAATTCAAAATTTTATATTTTGTTAATTGAACTTACTCAGCGACTGAAAGGAGTCGAGTTTCCTTATAATATTATAAAAATAGAATATAAGAATGGTTTAAATTGAATAATATAGTAAAAAGTGGATAGTATCTAAAATAAATGTTTTTAGGAGGGGCAGAATGAGTATAAAAAATATTTTAAATTTTATTTTAGTACACTACAAGGATGACGATACCATTGATAATAAAATATTAAATGAAATGCATGAAGCTATAATTGAGCTTGAAGTAGCAGAAGCTATGTTTAATTCAGTAAACGATCCAAAACTTATAGAGGCAGCTATTTATAGAGAAGAAGCAGCAAAAAAGAAAGTAGACTATATATTATCAGTTGCAAAAGAGCAATATTCAAATATAAGAAAAGAAGCTGAAGCTAAAGAGGAAATGGAAATATAAAGAATATTGTTATATAATATAAAAAAATATAATACTATATTATAGTAGTTATTTTATATTATATAGGGGGAATTAGTAGATGAACATAGAGATGGTTATATATGCTTTAGTTGGATTAGCTTTATTATACTTAATAATTAAGCTATTAAAATGGCCAATAAAGTTATTAATAAATGGAATTATAGGTATAGTTTTATTATATGTTGCTAATTTTATTGGCGAATATTTAAATTTCTATATTACCATTAATCCAATAACAGCACTTATTGCTGGCTTTTTAGGAATTCCAGGAGTAATATTCTTAGTAATTTTTCAAATGTTTTTTTAAATAGAAATAGGGGATCTTCAGTGGATGAAGATTCCCTAAGTTTATATAGACGGGAGTTAGAAGATTTTCTAAATTGCCGTAAGCGAAAAGCTTCTGCATAATACATAGTATTAAGATTTATTAAAAAGTGTTACAGTTATTTTAAAATAAAAAATAAATCAGGGTGTAAGCACTACATCCGCTTACACCCTTTTCTATATAAATAGTACATTAAAATAAATAATGTACCGTCTACAATAATACTTTACCCACTTAACATATAAATATGTATGTAAATTGTTATAAATGCTAAGATAAGAATGTACAGAGTGACCAATATTTCTATGTATAATACTAGGTAAAATTTAACACAGTAT